>JAAZNH010000247.1 GCA_012798365.1 Methanomicrobiales archaeon
CCGGTCTCCCCAACACATCGTACTACCTCTGGCTGCCGCACACATCATCAATGACCGGAGAACCGTATGACCAGCCGCCCGTGATCGCTGATAACCAGGAACGTGTCCAGAAGGACCCCGCTGGCGGGCCATACACGATCGGGTCCTACCAGTACAACAACGGAAACGGGCAACGGATCATTGACGACGTTGCCCCGGCATCGGCCACCATGTCAAATACCAATTACTATGCACTCGTGACAACCAGCACAGACGGGCAGGCAGTGGTCGAGTTTTTGACTTCCCTCCAGACGGGCCTCCGTTCCTATTCAGTAAAAGCTGAAAACCCCCGTTCAGTTGACAGCGATAACCTTGACATCAGCATTGCCGTCTATTCCCGCAAAGCACCCGGCATGGTTGTTTTTACGCCAACCCCGACCCAGCCCCGGGTCCAGGCACCGCAACCCGTACAAAGCCCTGTCATAATCACGGTTACTGCAACTCCGCCGGCTGTTAACGAAACATCCCTGCCGGTCACGCAAGCATCACTAACGCCGGCACCGGCCCCAACTAAAAAAGCCGCTGCAGGAATCATACCGCTTGCAGGAACACTTGCGATCGCTGCGCTCTGCACGTGGAGAAAAAAGTAAAAAAAAAGTTAGGAGAAGATCGAGAAGTCGTTCTTGAGAGCAATGGCCTCGATGATCGGCTTGAGGGCTGCTTCGGAGATGCCGAATTTCTCCATGTACATGGAGAGGACAACCTTCTCTTCGCCGGCGAGGATGCCATCTGCCATGGCAAGATCGCACAGGATGGCAAGCGTGGCAAGCTTCTGCTTCTCGTCAAGGGTTGCAGCAACCATGTCAATCACGCCGGGGAACTTATTTGCCTTTAAGACTTCCATGGCATTGTTGATGGAGGCCCGGTCCCCGCGCACGATCTTGGCAAGGTCGTTGAGTTCTGCCTCGTCGATGACACCGTCTGCGGCAATGACCGTGATGGCCGAGAGGACCAGCGCGGACTTCGGGTTGAGCGTTACAGGTTTGCTTCCGGTTAATCTGTCAAAAATTCCCATACTAAACTCCAATACGTACCTAGACTGTTGTTGCTGCAGGTAAATGGGAGTTTCTCCTGCAGGGTACATCCACAACGAAAAAGGTGACAGGGAACAACACATCGCTTAATATCCGTTCCGGTAAAACGCCAGTACAGGAATGCTGACCCATCATGTCGCCACAACCAGCATGTACTGACGGAAAAAACCAGAAAAAAAGTGCTGATGCCCTCCAGCAGTTCTTTTCCCGGCCGATCTTCCTGAGTTTCACGATCGGGATCCCGTTCTGTATCTTCAAACTGCTCTTTGGAATCACTGCGTTCCGGCTGGGTGCTGCTGGCGACACGGCACTTACCATCTTTGGCGCGGTTATCATTGTCTGGGCAACCTCGGACCTTTTCATGAACCTCGGGAGATGTATCCTTGACCTGGCACACCGGGAGGCACTGTTTGAATACTGCACCATTTCGCAGCTGGGCAGGGTCTTTGGAAAACAACTGGCTTTTCTTGCCTTTGACACCCTGGTCACATTCTGCATCATCTGCGCCATGCTCTGGCTTGGGTGGATCACGAAACTCGACCGGTTCGAGATGATCCTGTGGTATGCGGCAACCACGCTCAACCTGATCAGCCTCTCCCTTGTTGTGCTCTACAACGAGATCCGCAACAGTTGATGGCCGGCATCCACCATCCCCGTCCCCCGCACAAGGAAAAAACCCTATGCCTCATTTCCCTGCAAGATGCCGGGGTGCGGCACAATGGGCCGGGTCGGGGATCTTGCCGGGTATGCAGGCAAAAGGATCCCTCCGGATCGATCCGAAACCCGGGGCGCGTGCGGGTACCGGTCATCGCGGATAATGGTCCCAGCCCGGGTTTCCCCGCCATTATTGTTGCCGGTAACCCCGGGGTGATCATACGCGACAGCAGAATGAGCAATAATTACGGCAACAAAGGATCAAGCCGCAAGGCCCGGAGATGGTCGTATTTGCGGTCACCCAACCGCATGCGCGCAGGGCCGGGATCCTGATCATCAAAGGATAGTGGATGGATCTGGTCCCGGCCCCACCGTCAGGTTGACCCC
>JAAZNH010000031.1 GCA_012798365.1 Methanomicrobiales archaeon
CAGTTATATTAACCTATCGTGGGGGGACCGGAGCGGTGTGGCTATTTTGCACCAGGTTACCGCGGGTGCATGTCACGCCGGCAGGAGAGGAGGATCGCCTCGACATCGCGTTTCCTTCCCCCGCAGGAAGGATCATGGCGTCCTTTCATCCCACCTACGATAGCGATGAGGGTGAGGATATCGGTCTTTGAAAGGCTGGAAAAACAGAACTGCTCCCACTGGTCCCGGCCGCAGTTGTCCCAGATCTCGCTCAGGGCGTGCCTGAGGCTGGCACGGTCTTCCGGCGTGAGGGTCTCCCACTCCGCATCCGGTGAGCGGCGGATGCGCTCAAGGGCTGCCTCAACCGCCCGGTCCCGGTGGAGAAGGAACCGCCGCCTCCCCAGGTTGTCGTCCGTGCTCGGGCACATAGGATTTTTTGAATCTATACGGGTACCGGCTGATAAAACTACCTGCCGGCCGGTTCCCGCCCCAGCAAACCCATAAGGAACTCAGTATCTGCCGGGAAATCCCCTTGCCCGGACACGGCACCTGGCTAGCCTGTTCGGAGACACCGCTGTCCGAGTGTCGGGAACGGATATTGCTCACCCCCCGCCAGCATCCCAGGTACCCTGCAACACTGCTGCCCGGGAAAATCCATGCTCCCATTTTTCCAACTTCATGCCCTTCATAACCCGATGCGGTCAACTACCGATCAGGCCGGGAAGAGACCGGGCCAGGGAATCATCCATGAACACGACGACTGTTCCGGCTCCGGCCGGGAAAAAACACCGGGCGCTCCTCATCATCGCCTTTATCGTTGCGATCGTGGCAGGGGCTGTTTTTGTCCCCGCCATGGCAGGCAACGATGAATGCAAAAACGAGTGCGGCCACTGTGCCGAAAAATATGGTGATGGCACCTTCCTGTACTGGATCTGCTACATTTTCGGCGGCGACTGCCAGAACACGTGCTGGGTTCCCACACCGAATCCGGGATCCCCGGTATAACCTGACAGGGCGGGGAGGAGAGCCACCGCTCACTCGGTGGCAACCCGGATACATTCTTCCGTTGTCCCGATCCGGGCCGGTGAGGCACACATGTCCGGCACATAGGCAAGCGCTTTGCCGCTGTTGACCATGATGCCGGCATACTGCTCCATGACCGGCGATACCACCACACAGGTGTCGGCGAAGACCCGGGCGCCCCATTTCTCGATGGCATTGACCGTATCCTGGTTTGCCTCGATCACGCTCTGCGCTGCAAAGACGTACAGGGGTTTTCGCACGAGTTTTCCATCAAGCAGCCGGGCAATGGTGCGGAGTTCTTCGGGCGAACAGTGGGGGCAGCCTAGCGCAACCGCCTCGACATCGATCTCCCGGAAGAGTTTTGTTACATCATTGCCTTCAACCGGAATCGCTTCAAGGCCCGTGACATCGTAGTGGTTCTTCTGCGCTTCCGGAGTTATCCCCTCCACGTGGTAGAGAGCGACAGCGCCGGTTGCTGCCATCGCGGCACCGAGTGCCTTGAGCTGGTCAGGCTCCGGCCGGATACCGGTGAGGTACGGGATCCGGTTGCCGACAAGCTTGCCGGCATGGTACCCCAGTGCACCGTACTCCGCGATGGTCCACCGGCTGGTGTCCGCCGTGACCGCGATTACCACCTGCGGCCTGCGGTTCTTTGCAAGATGGAACCCATAGCAGGGGGTCTTGCCCACGAGGGCTGCGGCAAGGGCGCCGGGCCCGCCCTCGCGGTTGGTCCGCGCACCAATGACCGAGTTTGCGTAACTGACTGCTGAGGACTCCGACCAGGCAAGGTGGTCGCCAAACGAGGTCTTTCGCAGGTAATACGGGGTACAGGTGCACTCAAGTGCAATCCCGAGCCGCTCGTAGGCAGCGACAACCGCCTGCTGCTTCTGGGCAAAATCCACGCTCACTCCCATCTCGTCCCACCGGTCGCGGGGCATGCCGATGGGGTTGAGGACCGCGGGGACCACCGCTTTTGCATCCAGGGTGTTCAGCCACTGGAGGCCGTATTCGCCGATGGTCTTGTAGGAGGCCCCGCTGACCTGGGCGCTTTTGATCGGGACCAGGCGTTCGGCCCCGAAGACTTTTCCCAGTGCAACGAGGAGTTCGAGCATCTTCTGCCGGGTCTCGCCCTGCTCACCGGCAAGCATCCTCTCGTCATCGCGGTCGAGCTGCATTGCCTCACCACGTTGCCCGGGTGAAGTCCGCTTCGCGCCCGAGTACCATTGTTGCGTCCACGCCGATCTTCACGTTCGTGCCATCCTCGAGCTGGCAGGGGTCGAGCGACGAACCCCGGACGCCGGTGATGATCATCACGTCCCGGTCGCCACTCACCCGCGTCGCGATCGCATACTCGACCTCTGCCGGGTTCATGGGATCGATATCTTCGTCAACGACAACGACATGCTTGAGCGAGGTGTGGGCGGCAAACGCTGCCATGATGGCGTTCTTTGCATCGCCCTGCGTGCTCTTCTTAACCTGGATAACGGCATGCAGGTACCCGCAGCCGCCTTTGGTCAGCACAACATTCCGCACCTCGGTAACCCCGGCGACAGCCTTGTAGATCTTCGGCTCGTAGGGTGCGCCCATCAGCATCTTGTGCTCGTCCCCCCCGGGAAGGATCCCGTGGTAGATGAAGTCCGGCTTCGTGTACATACCGGTAATCTCGATGATATGCTGCATCCGGACCGGGTCATAGGTGCCGGTAATGTCAACGAACGGGCCTTCTTCAGTGAGTTCCGCGGTGATGAAACCTTCGAGCACGATCTCGGCATCGGGAACCCGCACACCGTTCTTACACGTCTTCACCTTCAGGCTCCCGCCCATCAGTTCCGCGGCAAACGGGAGTTCCATCGCTGTCGGGACACGGGTGCAGCTGGCAAACGTGACAGCAGGGTGTGTCCCGATGGTGATGGCAACGGGGAGCTTCTTTCCTTTCGCAAGGGCCCGTTTCAGCATCACGTGGGTGTGCCGGCCCTCGACAAGGCGGGCGGCGAGCCGGTGGTCGTCGAGCACGAGCATCCGGTGGATCGATGCGTTCTCCACGCCATCCCAGCACGAGAAGACGATGCCGGAGGTGAGGTACTTCCCGGCATCTTTGGGGAAGTGGTGCATGATGGGAAGCTTCGACAGGTCCGGTTTCTTCATCGCAAGCGTGCCGTCTTCCATGACCTTCCCGTCGAATCTGGCATCGGCGAGCTTCTTCACCATCGTTGCCTCGTCCATGCCAAGCGCAAGGGCAAGCGATGAACGGCTTGCGGTCATGTTCATCACGGCCGGGTGGCCGTCAAGGTTGTGGAAATAGAGGAGTTTGTCGGTCTCCGCTGCCATCTTCGGCGCTTCCATATCCGCCGATACCTTCTTTTTTACTTCGACAACAAGGCCGGCTTTTCGCATCTTCTCGATAAAATTACGCATCGCTACCACTCCATCGCTGGCTCAGGGTATGTTCAATTTCAAGGTGGTCAAGCACCCGTGCCACGACCATATCGACAAGGTCGTCGATCTTTTTGGGTTTGTGATAGAAGCCGGGGCTCGCCGGCATGATCGTTGCACCTGCTTCTTCGGCGGCAAGCATGTTCTTTAAGTGGATCCGGGAAAGCGGCATCTCGCGGGTCACAAGGATGCACTTCCGGTGCTCCTTTAAGCAGACATCGGCCGTGCGGGCGATCAGGTTGTCCGCGTACCCGTTTGCGATTGCCGCCAGAGTCTTGGAGCTGCAGGGGATGACTACCATGCCATCGAGCTTGTGCGAACCACTTGCAATGGATGCAAAGAGCTTGTCATTCGGGTGATATTCAGCCCTGAATCCTTCGAACGAGACGCCCTCGTGGGCGGCTATCTTCGCTGCCACATCTGAAACGATGATGTGGACTTTTGCATCCTTACAGAGCACCTCAAGCAGGCGCCGGGCATAGACTGCCCCGCTGGCACCGGTCACGCCGACAACAATCTCCTTTTTCATGGTAACTTTGCCGCCTCCTCCTGTGATACCAATGTCAGAGCGCAGATAAAAAAAGAGTTGTGTCCAAAGGAGCTCCCTTCCGGCTCGGAAAAAGCCGGGAACCTGCCGGTCTGCCTGATCGCTCGTGATCGTGCGTTGCCCGTTTTTTTTGTTGCCAGAAATGCCACCGGGGATTTTTTCATTGACAGGAATGTCTCCTGCCCCCGTGCCTTTGTGAGAATAACTGGGGCCATGCCTAGGCTTGTAATATGCACGGAAAATCCTCATTGGCTCCTCCGTGCGCGAACAACCCCGGCGTTGTTGGTTTTTTAGGAATGATCCCGGGAAAAAAAAGGAAAGGAAAAAACTTCAGCCCTGTTTTTCGACAGGGGCCTGGATCCGGTTTTTGGGCGGCGCAAAGAACCGGTACCTGACCTGGGACTCCTCCACCCTGCGGGCATGGGAGGGATTGAGGTCCCGGCGTGCCTCGATCACGAGCGTGTTGAGGATGTTATGGAGCCGGAGCGTATCATAGTCCTTGTCCTTGTGCTCGTTTAAAAAGTCGAGAAGGTCGTTGGTGCTTTTGAGGACACCGGTGCTGCCGATGAGGTTCAGGCGGTTGAGGGTCATGGCAAGGTTCTTTTTGGCAATGTCCATCTTGTAGGGATCGCCCCCGGAAAGGTTCAGCTCGGTGATGGCATTGAGGAGATCCGTGTACACCTTCAGTTTCGCGGTGTTCTCGTGGCTCTTCCTCTCCGCCTCCCGCAGTTTCCAGACGGCGATGGCAATGACGATGATCACTGCCAGGATCCCGGCGATTATTACCAGCCAGTCTTCGTTCATCGGGGCACCTCACGCTGTTATGAGGGATTCCTCTTGGCTACCAGGACATCGACAGTGACAAGGTTTCCTTTCATGTCGATCTTGTAAGAACCGGGTTTGTACATCGCGTACTGCTGGACTTTCTTGTCGGGTGCGTCCTTGCCCGAGTAGGTGTACGAGGCAACCTTTCCGCTGTTCATGTCATACACATCGAGCTGGAACCAGCATTTTTCCAGCGTATCTGACTTGGGGCTCACATCGAATTTGATAGCCCACGAGGATGCGTCAACCATGAACTGTTCGGAATAGACATCGGTCGGGCTGTTGAACTTATACTGCGTTTCCAGGTAGTGGTCCCCCATGACAAATGAGGGCTGTGATGACGCAGCAGTGGTGGATGCGGGGGCAGCTCCCGGAGCCTGGGTGGACACCGGCGCAACGGGTGCCGGATTCGTTCCCTGCGTGCAGCCGG
>JAAZNH010000248.1 GCA_012798365.1 Methanomicrobiales archaeon
ACGGACGTGTACGCCGACCCGGATGACCGGAGGGTGTTTCTTGAGGTGCTCAAAAAGGCGGGATCGGTGTACAGTTACCCGATTGTGTTCAAAGCAAGGAACGGGACACGCCTCCATATTGTGGCAAGCAGCCACTATTTCTCCGGTGCGGATGGCACCGTCCAGGGCGTTGAAGGCGTTCTTCACGATGTCACGGAACTGCACCTGGCCCAGGAAGCGCTCAAGGCGGCAAACAACAAGCTCAATCTCCTCTCCTCCATCACGCGCCATGACATCAAGAACCAGCTCATGGCCCTGGACGGATTCATCCAGCTCAGTTCGCGCGCAATTACCGAGCCGGAGAAACTCCGCGACTTCTTTTTGCGGGAAGAGAAGATTGCAAAAACCATTGAGCGGCAGATCGATTTCACCCGCGATTATGAGAACCTGGGCGTGAAGGATCCGGTCTGGCAGGATGTTGCCATGCTGGTACAGGTGGTATCTGCGCACCTGCCGGTACAGGATATCCACCTCACGATCGATTGCCGGGGCATTGAGATATATGCCGATCCCCTGCTTGAGAAGGTGTTTTACAACCTGATCGACAATTCGCTGCATTACGGAGGAGAGACAATGACGGCCCTGCAGATCGCGGCAGAACCGGAAGGGGATACCCTCCGGCTCATCTATGCTGACGATGGCGGCGGGATCAGTGCTGCAGATAAGGAGAAACTGTTCACCAAGGGATTTGGAAAGCACACCGGCCTTGGCCTCTTCCTCTCCCGGGAGATCCTCGCGATCACCGGGATCACCATCCGGGAGACGGGTGAGCCCGGGCGCGGCGCACGGTTTGAGATTACCGTCCCGGAAGGCGGGTGGCGGCAGAAGCAGGGGCCGGCGTAACGCTGCAGAGCTCCCAAAGTGGTGTTGCGGGCCGGTGCGGGGGCAAAAAACAGGATCCGACGCTATGAGCGGATAGTCACAGCGGGCGTTCATCACGGGCTGCTGGCGCAGGTACCTGCCAGGAGCAACGCGGGGGCCGGTCGGCAGGCAGAAGACAATGTTTATCCTTTTTCCGGCAAGACTCAAACGTATTGACAGGTTCCAGGAACCATGATTTCCGTCCTCTATGTTGATGATGATCCGACGCACCGCGATATCGCAAAACTCTACCTGGAAAAAGACCGGGAGTTTTCGGTTGAAACGGTAGTCTCTGCCCGCGATGCGCTTACGAAGGAAAACCTCGCGGGGTATGATGCCATTGTCTCGGATTACCAGATGCCCGCTATTGACGGCATAGAGTTTTTGCAGAGCCTCCGCGCCGCGGGCAACAATGTCCCGTTCATCCTCTTTACCGGCCGCGGGCGCGAGGAGGTCGTCATCCGGGCCTTCAACTAGGGCGCTGATTTTTATCTCCAGAAAGGTGCAGATGCAAGGGCCCAGTTCATCGAGCTCGGCCGTAAGATCAGGAGCGCTGTTGACCAGCGCCGGGCAGAAGCCGCAATCCGCAAAAGCGAGAGCAATTACCGGGAGATCTTCAATTCGACTTCGGAAGCCATCATGATCGACGATGCCGCAACCGGCGCGATCATTGACGTGAATGATACCACCCTGCGGATGTATGGCTTTTCCTCCCGGGAGGAGATCCTTGCATATTCTGTCGGCCAGCTGAGCGCAAACGTCCCGCCGTACGGGGAGGCCGGGGCCCAGGAACTGATCCGGCGCTGCATCACACAAGGCCCGCAGGTCTTTCTCTGGCTTGCAAAGAAGAAGTCCGGCGAACTCTTCTGGACGGAGGTAACCCTGCGCAAGACCGAGATTGGCGGGGAGGGGAGGATCCTTGCGGTCATCCGCGACATCACGGAGCGCCGGGCTGCCGAGGAGGCACGCGGGGTAAGCGAGAGCCGGTTCCGGGAACTCTTCAACACCATGAAAAGCGGGGTTGCCGTGTACGAGCCGACCAGTGACGGGAAGGATTTCATCATCCGCGATTTCAATCCTGCGGCCCTGGATATCGAGCGTCTGGCTCACGGAGATGTCATCGGCCGGCGCGTGACCGAAGTGTTCCCGGGCATTGCAGAGTTCGGGCTGCTTGACGTGCTTATCCGGGTCGCACGGGATGGTCGGCCGGAACAGCTCCCCACCACCCTGTACAAAGACCAGCGTATCGTTGGATGGCGCGAGAACTCGGTATTCCGGCTCCCCTCGGGAGAAGTGGTGGCTGTCTACGATGACGTTACCGAGAGCAGGATGGCAGAAGAAGCACTCAGGGAGAGCGAGGAGAAATACCGCAGCCTTGCCGATGCTGCGCAGGATATCATCTTCATCATCGACCGGGACGACAACGTCTCCTACCTCAACCGGTTCGCCCTGGAACAGTTGAAAATGGACCGTGCAGCGGTGATTGGCAGGCCGCGAAAAGATCTCTTTCCCTCACCGGTTGCTGAACGGCAGCTCGAAAGTATCCGGCAGGTCTTCAATACAGGAGTGCAGAAAAGCATCGAGAGCATCGTCCCGGTCCGGGGGCAGGATATCTGGATGGATACGCGCCTGGTACCAATCCGGGCCCATGACGGCTCGATCATTGCAGTCATGGGTGTATCGCGGGACATCACCGAGCGCAAAGCCGCCGAACAGGCACTCCGGCAGAGCGGGGAGCGGTTCAGGGCCCTCATCGAGACCTCGCCGGATCTCATCTGGGAGATTGATATCACCGGAACGATCCTGTACATCAGCCCCCGGGTCAGCGGGATGCTCGGATACATAAAGGAAGAGGTTATTGGCCGGCGGGTGACCGAACTCGTCCCGGAAAACCTCAGGACCGGCATTGCGCAGGACCTGCAGCGGGCGGCACAATCCGGGGGCGGGATATTCACCATTGAAATCCCGGCACGGCACCGGGACGGGAGCGAGATCCTCATCGAGATCCGTTCTGTCATCGTAATGGGGGAGGATGGCAGGCCGGCCGGGTTCCGGGGAGTCGGCCGGGACATTACGGTCCAGAAGAAGGCGGGCGAGGCGCTCAGGGAGAGCGAGGAGAAGTACCGGTTCCTGGTCGAGAATGTCAACGAGGGCATCTACATCGCACAAGGGAACCGGTTTATCTTTGTCAATTCCAAGTCTTCCGAGATCACCGGCTACTCTTCCGAAGAGCTACTCGCTATGCCGTTCATGACGTTCATCCACCCGGATGACCGTGACAGCGTCCGCGACATTATCCGGAGGAGACATGAAGGGACCGATGCGGTGGAACGGTTTGACTGCCGGATCATCCGCAAAGACGGGAGCATACGGCACCTGGAAAGCACGATCTCCACCATCCGCTACCATGGGGCGGATGCCATCCTGGGGTCAGCCCGCGATGTCACGAAACGCATGGAAGTGCTCAGGGAACTCCGGTTTATGAATGTCCTCCTCACCACCCAGCAGGAGACATCGCCCGAGGCGATCCTGATCGTGGATGATACCGGAAAGATCGTAAGTTACAACCAGCAGTTTGTCCGGATCTGGGGGGTGCCGGACAACCTGATCCGGAACCGGGATGATGAGCCCGTCCTCAGTTTCGTGACGGCCCAGCAGGCAGATCCGGAATTGTTCCTTGAGCGGGTCCGGTACCTCTACAAGCACCGGGACGAGAAGAGTTTCGAGGAGCTCCGGCTCCGGGACGGCAGGATCCTGGAGCGGTTCTCCTCTCCCATGCTGGGCGATGACAGGAAGTACTACGGCCGGGTCTGGTATTTCCGGGACATCACCGGCCGCCGGCAGGCTGAGGAGGCGCTGCGGATCGCCAACCGGAAACTCACGCTGCTCTCCGGCATCACGCGCCACGATATCCGCAACCAGACGCTCTCGCTCAACGCGTACCTTGATCTTGCACGGCAGAGCCTGGGCAATGCCTCGGAGGTGCACGAGTTCATCTCCCGCGGAGAGCAGATCGTCAGGACCATCGAGGAGCAGATCATCTTTACCCGGGAGTACGAGAAACTGGGGATAACGGCCCCCGTCTGGCAGGATGTGCCGGTGCTCCTGCGCGAGGTTGCGGAGGATATGGACCTGACGGGCATTTCTTATGACATCGCCCGGGTGCAGAAGGTTGAGGTGTATGCCGATGCCCTGCTGAAAAATGTCCTGCGCAACCTTGTTGACAATGCCCTGCGGCACAGCGGGGAGAACCTGCGGACCATCCGTTTCACCTCCCGGGTTGCAGACCCGGACCTTGTCATAACGTGCGAAGATGATGGCGTAGGCGTCCCGGAGGACGACAAGGAAGTGATCTTTGAGCGGGGGTTTGGGAAAAATACCGGGTTTGGCCTCTTCTTTATCCGGGAGGTCCTGGATATCACCGGCATCGGGATCCGTGAGAACGGCGTGCCGGGGAACGGGGCCCGGTTCGAGATCCGGGTGCCGAAAGGGGCATACCGGTTCAGGGACTGACACCGGTGAAGCGGTGCAAAATCCTGCTGCCATTCCGGCCCCTGCTTTCACTTTCTCCCCGCACCCCCCGCGCCCTTATATCCCATTACATGCCAACCTACCAGACAGGAGAACAGACCGGGGGGAGAAGGGAATGGATATCCGCACATCATACGAAGATTCCGTGAATACGGCGCTCCAGCGGATAGCAGCGCATGTCCCCGAAGATCTTGTACAGCTGTTTGCAACCACCAGCGGGATCACGCGTAGCGACATGCGGCCCATCCCCTGCGGCCCGTCCGGCACCGTCACCGCGGTTGACGGGAGCGATGCAATGGTGGTGGAGGGCGGGAGCATGGCCGTTGCCGCGATCCGGGCAGCCCGGACCACCTTTGCCGGCAATGACCGGGCCGGCCGGAGCACCACGCCCCTGACGCTCGTCACGATCGGCCCGGGCCGCCACAACCAGGACTTTGACCGGTTGTACCAGGAATGTTTTGGTGTCCAGCCCCACAAGGGCCTGGACAACAGCGACCCCGAACGGGCTTCCGCAGTCCTCCGGGACACGCTGGAATACTGGGTCATAGCAGAGAGCGCCCGTACTGCACCGGCCGGATCGCTGTTGCTCATTGACGGGGCCCTGCGGGTCTCGAGCCAGAACCATGAGCCGGTGCTTGCGGACATCATCAGGACAGCACAGGACCGGAACGTGCTCCTTGCCGGGGTTGCCAAGCGGACCCGGGCAACCTGGGGCGGGGGCCACCCGCTCCTGCCGGCACTCCGGGGCCTTGCGGACCAGCTGGGAGTGCAGGGCCCGTGGTGGACCAGGATTGAGCACCATCTTCTTGACCACACCGAATACCGGCAGGGCAGGCATGGCGATATTTACGTGGCATCGCTCCACCCGAAGGTGAGCCGCCCGCTCAAGATGGAGCTCCCGAAAGGCACGGAAGAAGAGACGGTAGCGGCAACCATGCAGGCCCTGGCTGCCTGTGCTGATGACGGCAGGATCCCGGGATACCCGTACCCCCTGCTCGATGCCCACCGGACGGTGACGATCGATGAGACGCTGGTCCTGCAGATCCAGCAGGACATCAAGGCCGGCCTCGTGAAACACGGGATCCGGAACAAAACGTTTGAAGACCTCTTTGGTGATTTACATGGTGACTTTGACCGATATTGACCCGCAGGACACAACGAAATTCCGGCTGATCGGAAAGAGCGTGCTCTCGTACCGCTTCATCATCCCCCATTCAGAGAACCTCTTTGTCGGGGACATCCTGAAGATCACCGATACCTCCAAGCAGTACGCCTTCTATGCAAAGGTCATCGACCTTGTCCACGAGAGCAACTTTTCCGATGAGAAATGGGATACCCGGCCCTTCTCGGAACACTTCTACGGGCTGGGCGAGGATGTCTTCATCGGTGTGGAAGCAGTCCCGCTCGGGTTTGTTGACGAAAACGGGATCTTCAAAAAGCCCCGGACGGTCCCGACCAAGTTCTCCGAAGTGACCGTTCCCGGTGCTGAGGATTTTGGCTTTCTCACAAAAGTCATGGGCGACATCGAAGTCGGGGTCATGCGGACCGGCCAGGGTGTGCTCAAAGACGTGCCGGTCAAGATCCACAGCAAAGTCCTCCCGCAGCACATGGGCGTCTTTGCAACAACCGGCATGGGCAAGTCCAATTTCATGAAGACCTTCTGTGCCTCGTGCATGCAGATGCAGAAGTTCGGCCTGCTGGTCGTTGACCCGCACGGCGAATATGTCCGGGGCGGGCAGTCAAGTACCGGCGAGCGGACACTCGGGCTCGTGCACTACAGTGCCGGCATGGACGGTCTTTCGGTCTTCACCATCAGCGAGAGTGACCGGAAGAAGTACAACCTCAACAGCCTCTGGCTTGACTATGATGACTTCCGCATGACCGATCTTGCGCTGCTGTATGATCTCTCGCAGGCCCAGCGGGATTTCATCGAATCCCTTGAAGAGTTCGCCGGCCGGGACATTATCCCGTTCTTCCTTACGGCCAATGTTGAGCTCCTCCCCGACCAGGTACGGGCCGGGACCTATACCGGCCCGTTTCCGGCAATCGCCGAACGGCTGGGCTCGTTCCACCCGGGAACGCTCTCGGTTATCCAGCGCCGGATCCGGAACATCGTTTCCGGCAACAGGAAGTTCTTCCGCGAGGCGGGATCGTGCGTGGGGGAGATCATCCGGTTCCTCCACGACAACCGCGTGGTCCTCATCGACATCCCGCGGATGGGGGAGCGGAGCGAACTCTTCGTCCTCTCGATGATCACCCGCAGGATCATGCAGGCCCACCGCAAGTCTGCCGAGGAATTCGGGGTGGAAGACGAGACAACAGAACAGAAAAAAGTCCTCATCACCATCGAGGAGGCGCAGCGGGTC
>JAAZNH010000249.1 GCA_012798365.1 Methanomicrobiales archaeon
ACTCTGGCCGGCACTTTTGCCGTCACCGGCAAGGAGGCGCAACCGGCTGTTGATCGTGGCTGCAGACGCCGGGGGGGCTCGTTCCTCCTGGAGCAGGCTCCGGGTCACCTTGAGGGCTTCGTGAAAGAGATCGAAGGCTTCTTCATCCGGGGAAAATGTCCCCTTTTTCATGGCGGAGAAGACGGTCTCGAGGTTCTGGCAGACGGATTCGATCTCCCGCAGTTTTACTGCACGGGCTGCTCCCTTGAGGCTGTGGGTCTTGCGGAAAGCCCGCTCAATGAGCTCGGGGGCGGTGTCGGACCCGGCCTTCTCGATGGCGAGCAGGTCTTCGGTAATCTCGGTTAAGTGCTCGTCTGCTTCTTCGCGGAAGGTTGCCAGAAGTTTTGTCCGGAATTCCCCTTCCGGGTCCGTCATGGGCAGGATTCCTCAGACATGGTATTGTTCGGTGATCTTCTTGAGCCTGACACCAAGGGTGTGGAGGTCCTCGGCGGTCTTTTCTGCTTTCCGCGTGATTGCCAGGTTCTTCTGGGCAGCGTCCCGGATCTTCTCCATGGCCTCGGAGATATGGTCCATGCCTTCTGCCTGCTCCCGGATGGAGGAGGCGATCTCGATGGCTTCCTTGGATGAATCCGCGATGGAGTGCGTGAGGACCTCGATGGCTTCCTTGGCATCGCTGGTCAGCCGGGCTGCATCCGCCACGGAGTTCGTACCGCGCTCGGTGGACACCACCGTTGACGAAACACCCCGCTGGATATCCGTCAGGATCGTGCGGATGTTGCCGGTCCCCTGCTTGGACTGCTCGGCAAGATTGTGGATCTCATGCGCAACGACCGCAAATCCCTTGCCCAGCTCACCGGCTTTTGCCGCTTCAATGGAAGCATTGACAGCGAGCAGGTTGGACTGTTCCGATATGTCCGTCACGGTGGCAATGATCTCCCCGATTGCCTGGCTCTGCTCCTGCAGCTTGATGACATTCATCGCGATCATGTCCATCTGCCGCTGGATGTGGTTCATACCGTCCAAAATCTCCTGCACGGATTTCTGGCCGTCGCCGGAAACAGCGAGGGCTTTCATGGCCTTATCCGACATCTCCTTGGTCTTGAGGTTGACAAGGTCAGTCTTCCTGCGCACACTTTCGACCGTATCGGATGTTGCATTGACGGTACTCGCAGTCTGGGAGCTTGCCGTGGAGAGCTGGGTGGTGATACTCAGGATCTCGCTTGAGGCGAACGAGAGGACGGACACACCTTCGTACAGCTCCTCGTTGATGAGCTTCATGAGCCGCTGCAGTTCAATACCGGTGGTATTGAGGGCATCGCGGTACGCGACAAATTCCCCGTCAACCGGGATCTTCTCGTTGAACCGGGCCGTGAAGTCGCCGGAGGCATAGAGCCGCATCAGGCGCATGGCTTCGTTCACCGGTTCGGCAATGGTCTCAAGCGTCTTGTTGAACCCGGCGATGATCATCCGGTACCCGCCCCGGAATGCCGCCTCGTTCCCGCGGACCGAGAGATCGCCCTGCCGGGCAGCATCGGTGAGCTTGATGGTTTCCTTGTGAAGGTGATCAAGCGAGTCGACCATCATCTTAAGGGCAGGACGGATCTCATCGCGATCATCCACCGGGGCAGAGAACTCCTGGACATACTCGCCGTTTGCAATCTTCTTGATGTTCCCCACGACATTGATCTGGAGATCATCGGCAAACTCATCCATGGTTGCCGCCATCACCCCGATCTCGTCTTTGCGGCGGATGTTTAACCGGGCCGAGAGGTGCCCGTTCCTGAGCTCCTTGATCATCACTACGACTTCCTGCAGCGGGTTGGAGATGGACCGGCCAAAGACAATCGCAACTGCCGCACCCATGCCGATGGACGCGATCACGAGCGCGAAGATCACGTTCCGGATGGTATCGATGGGACCGGTATAATCAGAGAGGACTGCACGGGAGACGATGTACCAGTCAAGCGGTTCATAGTACGTGTATGCATCAAGGACCTGCGTATCATCAGCAACATGGGGGATGGCACCCTCTTTTGTCAGCAGCATCTCCTGGACATACGGCTGGTCCTTCCAGTTCTGGCCTTCATCGGTCGGGTGGACAAGGACGTTGCCGGAACCGTCGATTACATACATGTACCCGTTCTGGCCTACGACCGTATCCCGGATACTCTTCTTGACCACGTCGAGGGTCTGGCCTTCCTCGGTGCCTACGAACAGGACACCGATGATCTTGTTATTCTGGTCCTTGATCGGCTCGTACGCGGTAACGTAATTCTTCCCGAACAGGTCACGCCGGCCATAATAGGTCTCGCCCTGTTTTACGGCTACATCGTACACGTTGTCCGTCAGGCGGGTCCCGACTGCACGTTTCCCGTCGGTCCCGATAACGTTGGTCGAGATACGAACCGCGTAACTGTTATTGTACACCTGGAAGACGGTTGCCGCCCCGCCCACCATGGCCTGGACCTGGTCAACGATCTCGAAGTTATCGTTGACAACGTACTGCCTGCCGCTGCCATCGACAAGGGTCATCTTGTCATTGATGACCTCGGGTTTGCCCTTGCCATAAAAATTCTGCTTGGCAACGTTGAGATCCGAATTGACCTTGTTGCGCGTGAGCTTGTACACATCATTGGTCCAGCCTTTCATGTCGCGGACCTGTGTCTCAAGGAGTGCCTGGGTCTGTTCATTGATGACGCTGCTTGAGCTGGTATAGGCCACAATGCCCAGCAGCAGGGTCGGGATGATCGCAAGGAAAAGGCAGATAACGAGGATCTTTGTCCCGACTTTCATGTTGGAAAAGAACTCAAACATTCTTGTACTGTCCCCCCGGTTGGTTACCCTGCAGTAATATGAAAATAGACTGGTGCCATTGTGTATTAACCTGATGATCTGATCCTGCTCTGTGGGCAGGCCGGTTTTTTCCCGTCAGGAATCATCCACAATAATATCTGGATCGCCCAGGATTGCCCCGGCGTCAAGGACATACAGGTTCCGGCCCAGGACGCCGTCTAAGTATTTCCTGCCATGAGGAAGTTCACCGGGGAGGGGCTTTTCCAGCTGGTTGAGGGCAATCGTACCCACGCCGCTGATGGTATCGGCAAGGATGCCGAAGGTGATCTTCCCGTCCGTGATCACGATCACCCGGTTCAAATCCGTAAGCCCTTTTTCGGGGATGCGGAAGAGTGCCCGCAGGTCAACAAGGGAGATGATCCGGCCCCGTACCGCACAGATCCCGGAGATGAAATCCGGGGTGCCCGGAACAGGCGTGATTTCACCGGTGAGGATCACTTCCCGCACATAGTCCATGCTGATGGCGTATTCCTGGTACGCAAGCTGGAAGCGGAGAACTTCGCTCAGCCGGGCAGTTTCCGCGGGCGGTTCCGGTGCAACCATCCGTGCAGCACGTTCCTGGAGGACCGCAGTGACCCGTGCAGGATCTGCCGCAGGTGCGGGAGGCTCCGCCATGCCCAGGTTCTCTGACACCGTACTGTCAGTTCCCCTGCCAGGGACCACGGGCGTTTCTGCAAGGAAACGGACCAGGTCAGAGATGGTGATCCCACTATCGGTTATGCTGATCCCCGGAATAGCCGTGGCTTTACGGGCACGATCCTTGCCCAGGGCAGGGATTGCAGGCTGGTCCTGCACGCCGCGGATCTCGTCGATCCAGAGCGCCACCGTCTCCTCACCAGCGCTCGCGATGACCAGCATGTCCGAGAGCCGGGGCGGCCGCTCAGGATACCCAAGGAGGTTCCGCAGGGAGAAGACCGGGATTATCCGGCCGTGGAGGTTGATGGTGCCGGCCTGGCCTTTTCGTGGGTTGTCCAATGGCAGGATCTGCATGATGCGGACCACGGACTGGACTGCGGCAAGCGGCAGGGCGCACGGGAGATCATCTACCAGGAAGTTCAGGAGCTGTTTCATGAGAGGGGTGTTGTGGTCTCAACCCTTCGTATGTGCTGATGAATTAAAAAGGGGTAGGAAACGGTGCTCCGCCATCTTCGCGCAAAACCGCGGGGAAGAACACAGGATCATGCAGTCCGGACAAGGACTGCAGAAAAGGAAATGGACTGGGCGGGAATTGAACCCGCGGCCTCTTCCATGCCAAGGAAGCGATCTACCACTGATCTACCAGCCCGCTCCTATCTAGTAGGATGCCATAGGTTAAAAGAATTGTTTAAGGAGTCTGCCAAACTCCTGCCCGGCTCCGCCGGAGGTGCCCGGTCCGGCCTAAAACGCTGGAACAAAGCCGCAACGGGATCCCGGGCCGTACGCGCTGTACACCAGCCGTCAGGTAACCAGGACATCCTTGATGCGGAACGCCTGGCCGGAGTGCATGAGGGCAATGACCTCAACCCGGTCGGTTTCCCTCGACCCGATGACATGGAATTCCGTCTCCCCGACAGAGGGGGTGATGGACCCGGTCCTGACAGTGCCATCCGGGTACGTTACCCGGATATCGGCTTTCCGCAGGACATTCTCGCCCGGGCCGCGCTGGTAGAGCACCGTGATCTCGTTTGTCACGCCATCCTTCTGGACATCGAAATAGACTTCCTGGCTCTTTGGCATGAGCTGCGTCTCAACCGGGACCAGCGGATCAGGAGTCGGGGTCGGTTCCGGAGTCTGCGGGGGCTGGGGAGCCGCAATGGTTTTTTCTGCGGGAGGTTCCGGCATGGCGGGAACCGGCGTGGAGACGGGAGGCGGGGCCGTGATGAGCCCGGGAGCAGGCCCGCCACCCCGGAGCATGGGCAGCCCCACGAAATACACTCCCGCGGCAAGGATAATCAGGATGACAACAGCGCCGGCTGCCAGGGGCAGACGCGACGGGGATTTTTGGGTCTCTGGTTTCTTCGGGCCGGGCTGATCCGGCAGGGATGACAGTCCGCTGAATGCCGGGGCAAGGGGATCCGGCCCGGCTGCGGCAGCGGGTGCTTTTTGGGGGTGGGGTTTTCCGGCAGGGGGGATCTTCTCTGGCACAACTTCCGGCAGATCCGGTTCTTCCGCGGGAATGTCGTGCGGTGCGGTCACAGGTTCAACGGGAAGGGGTTCCGGAACCTCCGCAACAAAGGCCGGTTCAGCAAAGGATTCCTGCTCCGGTCCGGCTTCCGTAAGGTATTCAGGTTCAGGAAGACCGGTATCCGGCCCTGCTTCATGCCCGGGAAACTCCCCCGCGGACAAAACCGGCGTTCCGCACATCTCGCAGAACTTTACCGGTGCAAGGAACTGGGCGCCACATTTGCTGCAGCAGGGCAGTTCCGGCATCTTTGCGCCGCACGTCTCGCAGAACTTGTGGCCGGCCTCTACCGGGTTGTGACATGCGGGGCAGATCCGCAGCGTCCCGGGAGAAGGCGGTGTAGTATCCATGGAACGGGATTAGTTTTTCTCGTTATAAAAAGAGTGGGGTTTGATTGTGGTTTTTCGTACACCCGGGACGGGATCCGGATACGGTGATGAGGGCCGGTCTCCCGCCACCGTTTGGGGTTCCTGAATGGTTAATCTCCCGTATAAGGAACAAGGGCATCATATACCCGGTAACTCTCTCCGGAACTCATCCGTGCAATAATCTCCACACGGTCGGTGCCTTTTGACCCGTCAAGCGAGATCTCGCTGATCCCCTTGAGTGGCAGGATGATGCCGGACGCGACTGCGCCGGTCGGGTGTGTGACCGTGACCTCGGCGCTTTTCAGGCTTTCATGCCCGGCACTGCCGGAGAAGATGATTGCTATCTTTGCCGTAATGGGGTTTTTGTCAACCCGGAAGTAGATCTTCTGGCCTGCGGGGAGCTGCTGGGTGGGGATCGGGATGAGGGATTTTATTCCGGATGCGGTTGACACCGTCCAGGCCGGGGCCGGTGTTGCGGTCACCGTCTCTTCCGGCAGGGCGATTACTTCCACCGTACCCTTAAACGGGGGGGTCTCCTCTGCAGTGAAGGTGCTGTAAAGGGGCAGGCCGATGAACCAGATTCCCGCCGCGAGCGCTGCCACGAGGAGGATTGCACCGAAAATCCGCATCCGGTTCTTTGGTTGTTTCTCCGGCCGGGCTTCCTCCCTGTTTTTCGGGGCCATGAAGAGCACGTCATCGACCGTACCCGTGGATGCCCTGACCGGAGATGCCGTGCGCGGGGCCGGTTCTCTCTCACCCGGGTCGTGACGGGGGGGTTTTTGATGGCGGGATGACTCCAGGGTTGCGCGGTCATCATATTCCCTGCCGAACGTATCCAGCAGGTCCTCGGTATCCGGCTCCGGGATCTCCTTTGCCGGGCGGGATGGCCGGGCACGATGCTCCCGCGGCAGCTCCTCATCAGCAGGCTCTTCGGTGAGCTCCTTCTCCGGCCCGGCCAGTTCGCCGCCATCCTCGTAGTCTGCCCGGTCCTCTTCCTCTCCGGCCTCTTCCGGCAGGGGACCCTCGTACTCCCCATACACTTCCTCCGGCACCTGATCTTCCCCAGTACCAGGTACATCCTGCATGTCAGACCCGGACTCTTCTTCCGCAGGTTCCCCTCCTTCCGGCACCTCATACGGTATGGCGGGAGCCCCGCAGGACTCGCAGGTCCGCACGGGTCCCATGAAAAGCGCACCGCATTTGCTGCAGACCGGCGTCTCGATCACCGGCATGCCGCAGACCTCACAGAATTTATCATCCGGACCGATCGGATTGTTACAGAAGGGACAGGAATGACGGTGTTCCGGAGGTGAAAGGTGATTCACCATGGAACGCAGTTTGTATCTGGTATTTTAAAAAGGGGTGGGTTTGTTCTGGCTGCTTTGCGATAGAGTGCCTGGCGGGATCAGGGTGCAGGAGAATTGCACAGCAGGGGGTTCCTGATGACCCGGTCCCGGGCATCCTGCATCCACGAATCCTGCACGACCTTGCCATTCTCAATGTACCGCTCAAGAAGCGGCACTGCACCCTTTGGAGATTTCTCGTGCAGCGGCAGCACAACATGCTCCCCGCTCTTTGTCATCCAGACCTGCTTGACCCCGCTCCGCTTGCCCCGTTTTGCTTTGGGTTTTCCTTCAATCTCAACGATGTCCAGGGCAAAGTCAATCACCGGGGAATTGGCGATAGCGCCGCCGACACCGAACGCGTCAACGCAGTCGCGGTAGGTGACAACATCCTCCCGGGTCACGCCTCACGAGAGGAAGATCTTCACGTCCTTGTGGCCGTTTGCGTCCAGTTCCCAGCGCACCTCTTCGATGATTGCCCGCATGTTCCCGCGCCGCGAGCGGGGCGTGTCGAGCCGGACTGCCTGCGCCCCGCATTCTGCGGCCCGGAGGGACTCGGACTTCTCGTCACAGAACGTGTCGCAGAGCATGATGCGCGGCACCGACTTCGGGGCACTGCGATCAAACGCCTTCCATGCGTCTTCCGGTTTTTTATAGCACATCACAAACACGTGGGGCATTGTCCCGACAACCGGCATCCCTTCCGGTGCGCAGGTATTGGAGACCCCGTCAACCCCGCCAATCCATGCTGCCCGCTCGATCATGGTGGCAATCGCCGGGTGCTGGCGGCGGGAGCCAAACGAGTAGACCGGCCGGCCCCCTGCTGCAATGCGGACATGGGCAGCGGACGTTGCAACGCCGGAGGCATGGCAGAGGAAACCGAGGATGGCAGTCTCGTACCGCCCGAAATCGCGGTACCTCCCTGCAATGCGGAGCACCGGTTCGTTTTTGTAAAAGAGGGTTCCTTCCGGCATGGCATCAACCGTGACCGGGATCCCGTCGAGAAGCGACAGGACATCTGCAAGCCCGCAGAAAACCGCCCACGAATCCGGAAGGGATGTTGCGGTCACTTCCATGACAACGTGCGGGTTCAGGTTGTCGTCTTTCAACGTCTCTTCCGTGCGGAGAAAGTAGATATCTGTACATTCACCATTCTTGATTGCCTCATCGCTGACGGTAAGGAAGGTGCCCATACTCAGAGGTATTGAACGCGTCCCCATATACCCTTGGCGGATTTTTCTGATACATCACACAATACCGGCCATACTGACGCTAATTATTAGTGCTGCTCCCGCCAACCAGATGTAGAGTACAGGGATCCTATGGAAACGACCATCCGTGGAGGATACAGGACAGCCCCGCCACGAAGGGCAGGTGAGTCCTGACATGCTGGGAATCATCGGCGGCACAAGCCTCCTCTTCTCAGAACTACCAAGACTTGAGAAGAAACAGGTTGACACCCCGTTTGGCAACACGGAGCTCCTTCTTGGGGATATTGCCCTCCTGATGCGTCACCAGCAGGGTATCCCGCCCCACCGGATCAATTACCGGGCAAATATGGCAGCACTTGCGATCGCCGGGGTTGACCGGATCATCGCGTTTGCATCATCCGGTTCGCTCAACCGGGAGATTGCCCCGGGCTCGCTGGTTATTCCCACCGACTGCATAACCATGACAGACATCCCCTCCATCCACGATCACGCGATCGAGCACGTTATGCCTTCCCTGTCCCCTGAACTATCGAAGAGACTGCAGCAGATCGTGCCGGATGCACGGCTCGGGGGCACGTATATCCAGACACGGGGGCCGCGCTTTGAGACCGTGGCAGAGATCCGGGCGTTCTCGCGGGTTGCCGACCTTGTCGGCATGACCCTTGCATCCGAGGCAACCCTTGCCTGTGAACTGGGCATCCCGTTTGCCGCCCTCTGTACGGTGGACAATTATGCCAACGGTCTTGCCGACGGGGTCCTGACCTATGATGAGATCCTGAAGATCTCCCGGCAGTACCGGGACAGGACCGCCGGAATCATGAACGCGATTATCAGGACCATTGCCTGAAACGTGAGGAGACATATCCATGGATGAGTTATTCAATAAAAACCAGAAGATCCTGGTTGCCGGAACAACGGTTGACACAAAGACTGCAGATATCTTCATTGACGAGACCGGCAGCATTGCCGCAATCGGTGAGGGAATCCGTTCACACTACAAAGGCGAGGCTGACCTCATCATTGACGGTTCCGGCACGATCGCGCTGCCGGGCCGGGTCAATACCCACACCCATGCCGCGATGACCCTCCTCCGCGGCTATGCCGACGACATGATCCTGCAGGACTGGCTTTCGCAGAAGATCTGGCCCCTTGAAGCCCACCTCACGCCAAAGGATGTATACTGGGGCACAAAACTCGCCTGCCTTGAGATGATCCGGACCGGCACCGTCGCGTTCAATGACATGTATTTCATGATGGAAGAAGCGGCAAAAGCCGTCGATGAAGCCGGCATCCGGGCAATGCTCTGCTATGGTTTTATCGATCTCTTCAGCCCCGAGAAACGGGAGGCCGAATGCAAAGCCACCGAGAACCTCGTCTCCCACATCCGGTCCCTGAATAATCCAAGAATAACCGCTGCCGTAGGCCCGCACGCAATCTATACCGTCTCCCCGGAAGGCCTGAAATGGTGCGCTGAATTTGCCAATGAAGAGAAGATTGGCATCCACATCCACCTGTCCGAGACCGAGAAAGAAGTCAACGACTGCATTGCCCAGCACGGGAAACGCCCGGCGGTCCACCTGGATGAATGCGGGATCCTGACGCCCCGTACGGTTGCCGCCCACTGCTGCTGGCTCGACGAGAGCGAATGCACGCTCCTGGGTAAACGCGGGGTTTTCCCCTCCCACAACCCGGCAAGCAACATGAAACTCTCCACCAACCGTGCCATGCCGTACCACTGGCTCGCTGCCGCAGGGGCCACCCCGTGTCTTGGGACGGATGGCTGCGCCTCCAACAATAACCTCGACATGTTCGAGGAGACCAAGACCGCGGCGATCCTGCAGAAGTTCTTCTGGAACAACCCGACCGTCCTTCCGGCGCACGAAGCGCTTGCCATGGCCGGGGCAAGCGGCGCAAAGGCGCTCGGTCTTTCCACCGGCATCCTCGCCACTGGCAGACCGGCGGATCTCATCCTTGTCAGCACAAAAACGGTTGCCAACACACCGCTGCATAACGCGACCTCCAACCTTGTCTATGCCTGCAACGGGAGTGCTGTTGAGACCACCATCTGCAACGGCCGTGTCCTGATGCTGGAACGCGAGGTTCCGGGAGAGGAAGCGATCCTTGCCGGTGCAGCAGCCGCAGCTGCGGAGCTGGTGAAACGGGCACAGGGTGCATAACGACCGGATCTGTCATGCCCTCCTCCCGTTTTTTCCCGGCTGTCCGCACCGGCCTTACCGTTCTCCTTGTCCTGCTCCTTCTGTCTTCCGGCTGCACGGACATCCTTGAGGGAAAGCAGGATTCTGCACCGGTATCCGGCACCACCGGTGACCTGCGGGCGTACTTCCTCGATGTCGGGCAGGGCGATTCCTCGGTCATCCTTTTCAAGGATAAGGTGATCCTCATCGATGCCGGTGAGGTGGACTATGGCGATACCGTTGTCCGCGACCTGCAGAAACTCGGCGTCGAGAAAATTGACCTGCTGGTTGCCACCCACCCCCATTCCGACCATATTGGCGGAATGCAGGCAGTGTTTGCCCGGTTCCCGGTTGAAAAAGTGCTCGACTCCGCCACCCCCTCCTCCTCTTCCCTCTACGAGAAGTTCCTTGATACCGTTGATCGGAAGAATATTCCTTACATGGCAGCAGAAGCCGGCCAGACCATTGAAATCGATCCCTCCCTGCGGATCCTCGTGCTCTCCCCGCCTAAAGGGGGACTTGGCGATGACATCAACACCAACAGCATTGTCCTGCGCATCTCGTACGGCACGGTTAACCTGCTGTATGCCGGGGATGCAACCAGTGCTGCCGAATCAGTCATGCTCAAAACCGGGTACGCGATGGATGCACAGGTCCTCAAGGTCGGCCACCATGGCAGTTCCGGTTCAAGTAACGCAGCATTCCTTGCACGGGTTGACCCCGATGTTGCGGTCATCTCCCTTGCCCGGGACAATCCGTACGGCCACCCCCACAAGGAAACTCTGGAACGGCTGGCCAACGCTGGCCCGGTCGTGTACCGGACCGACCGCGACGGGACGATCCTTGTGATGAGTGACGGCACCTCATTTTCAGTAATGACGCAAAAGGATGAGCCCGGCATCTGGTCACCGGCCGCCCCGTCAACTCCCGCGGGAACACCTTCACCAGGAACCCCAACAACGACACAGGCCCCGTCGCCGGCAACACCACCTCCGGGAATCACGGTCCCGGTCACGATCCCCACGATCCCTCCTGATCTCACGGTACCGGTTCCTTCCCTCACCCTGCCCCCGGTGCAGGTGGGAAATTCCTCATTCATCCGCATCAGCGCGGTACAGTTTGATGCCCCCGGGGATGACCGGCAGAATTTGAACGGCGAGTGGGTCCGGCTGACTAACCGCGGCGATGGCCCGGTACTGGTTGCCGGCTGGACGCTCACGGATAAGACCGGCACCGAACCCTTCACGTTCCCGGCAATTGTGATCCTGCCGGAGGAATCCGTCACGGTCTATGTCGGGAGCGGGACCATGAACAGTTCCGCAGTGTTCATGGGCAGGACCACCCCGCTCTTTGGGAACAGCGGAGACTTTGCGATCCTCCGGGATGGCAGCGGGAAGATCATCGACAAGAAATCGGAGTGAAATGATGCAGTTTTCCCTTGATCGGATTGAAAACGGGATTGCGGTTCTCATCAGCCGCGACGATCCAGCCGTGCGGCTGAACCTGCCGGCTGCCCTCCTTCCCGCAGGTGCAAACGAGGGGGACATCCTTACCCTCACCCTTGAACGCGATGAAGCTGCAGCGGAATCTGCAAAAGCCCGGGTTGCCGCGCTCCAGGAGCGGCTGAAACGCCGGCAGTAAATCCGTTTTCCTGCTGGCAGACGGGCACCAAGAACCGGCGCGATCCGGCCCTACCAGGTCCCGTCACCTGCAGAGTCAGAGTCTTTTGAAAAGGTTGGTCAGATCGCCAAAATCGATCTCCCCGTTGCCATTGAAATCGAAAGCGGAACGGGGCTCATTGTCCACGATCCAGTCGATATGTATGAAGAACAGGACCACATCGGCAAACTCAGCCTCGCCATTCCCGTTAAGATCCTCAAAGATCCCGTCATGGTCCGGATCCGTGGGAGCGGATGACTGCCCGGGCAGGACGAGCGGAGCCGTCTGCGTGACCCGGGCCTGCCCGGAGTCTGGTGAGATCATGAGAGAACTCTCGTCAACGGCTTCGAAATCCGATCCCCTGACCTGCTGGAGCGTGTGGAGGTCATCGTTATCCCACCGGTCATCGGGTGCCCCGGTGATGTACCATGCCCCGCCATTGTCGGAAAGGATCATCCCGTACTTCTTCAGGGCTTCAAGAACAACGCGGGCCTGCGGCGGGTATCCGGTAGTATCGAACGAGGCCTTCAGCCGGAACCGCTGCCCCATCGGGGGATAGGACGGGTCCGTGATACTCGAGGCGTAGTGCCGGGCAGGCCAGATGTAGGCTTTCTGGGTTTTTGGTGCCGTGAACCGGATGGCATGGTCGATGTGACCGGCGGCGACCTCATCATATCGAACCAGGCCCGGGAGCACCGCAAGCCCCGCTGCATCCGTCGATGTCCACCCGGCCAGTCGGAGGCCGTACCCGTTAAGATCGAAGATCGCGCCAGAGCCGGCATGCCAGGTGCCGTCCGGCTGTTTCTCTGCGGCATACAGTTCATACAGTTTTCCCTCATCTTCCTGGATCATCAGCAGGTGGCGGTCTCCCTCGCTCCCGCCGCCTCCTTCAATCAGCGGGTTTTGCGGGACCGGGTATGACCCGGGATCGCTCTCCTCGGCGTAGTCAAACATAACTGCCTGTTTGGGCACGGAATTGTTGACAATATTATACGGGATCCCAATCGGGGCTCCCTCGTACAACCCGGCACCGAAGTCCGGGTGCAGGTTTCGGGTAAGCCCGATCCGGTTGAGATAATCGGCTGAACGGGCATCCACCGGCAGGTTGTCTACCGGTACATTCCAGATATGATCAGATGGGAAGATCGGTGTCCCGCTGATATCTGCAGCCTGCACACCGGGCATCAGTGCGCCGGCGGCAGGGAGAAGGATCAGCAATAGGGTAAAAACGCTACAATGTCTGGTATTCAATGAGTTCATACGGATCAGACCTCTTCGTTTGTGGGGGAATCTACAGGGCAGGGCACAGGGAACGGTGATGAAGTGTTCAGGTGCCCGGTACCCTGCTCCCATCGCACACAGGTGCAGGCCGCCAATCTCCCGTATATCACGATTTTTATCGTCACCGTTAAATATTCGAAAAACGGCACCGGTTCCTGCATTGAATCGCGCGGTATGATGTATGAACTTCCGGGTCGGCTGATAAAATGAAACGTTTTGTTTCGGATCTGCCCGTTTTCGGGTTGGTTTTTCTTCCCGCAACCTTTTTTACCTAATCCTGTCCCATACGCACATACATTACCATGACCGGGCCGGAAAAGTACATGACCTCAGTGTTCCACGATCCCGCTGATGACAGTTATGCGGTCCCCGAAGAGCCATTCGGCCTTCCGGTAGCGTACTGGAAGGCAGCGCTCATCCTCTTCACGTTTGTCCTCATTGTCTCAACGGTCATCCTGCTGATGAGCGGCCTCACCCCGCACGTCATCGGGGCGCTCTATGCCATCCCGGCCATCCTCTTTGCCTACTTCTTCCGCAGGAAAGGTGTCCTGATCGTCTACCTGCTTGCCATGTTCTTCTTCGGGGCAGTCGTGGTTTTCCGTTACCCTAATGTCGATGACCTGGTTGCTGCAGCTCTCCGCTCGATCCTGCTCATTGCCATTGCCCTGACCGTCTCGTACCTGACCCATTTCCTGCTCCTTGAGAAGCGGAAGTACCACGCCATCTTTGACAATACGGAAAATGGTGTTGTCGTGCTTGACATCGACACCTGTGCAATCACCGAGATGAACCAGCGGTTCAGCTCCCTGACCAATCTTTCCCCCGGGACCCGTGAACCGGTGGATCTCCGGCGGCTGGTGAAGGACCCGGAGGTTATTTCCGGGATGTTCCAGGCGCTGGCCACCCAGTGCAGTTCACCCGCCATCGAGGCGAATCTCACAAGGGCTGACGGCACGGAATGGGTTGCCATCATCGTGGGCCGGAAGATCGCCTATAACCATGCGGTCCTGACCTTTGTTGACATTACCGACAAGAAGAAGCTGGATGCCGAGCTGCACCAGCTGCACGAGGATGCCAATCTCTATCTCGATATCCTCACGCATGACATCAACAACATCAATACGGCAAGCCTCAACTACAGCCGGCTGCTGGAAGGCCGGGCCGGCGAGACAAACCGTCCCCTCTCCCACAACCTTGTCCTCGCCCTTGAGAAGACCGATGAAATCATCCATAACGTCTCGACCCTGCGCAGGATCCGCGAGGATTCCGTCAAGCTTGTCCCGATCCCCCTCATCGATATCATCAACCGCGAGATTGCCGGTTTTCCGGATGCACAGATCGATTACAAGGGGTGCAGCGCAACGGTCATGGCTGACGAGATGCTCTCCTCGGTCTTCTCGAACCTGATCGGCAACGCGATCAAGTTCGGCGGGAAGAACCCGCAGATCACCATCCGGGTGGAGGACGGGGAGAACGAGGTCTTTGTTGCGGTTGCTGACAGCGGCCCGGGGATCCCGGACGAGCTCAAGACCCGGATCTTTGACCGGTTCGAGCGCGGGGATACCACGGTGAGCGGCAAGGGCCTTGGCCTCTTCATCTGCAAAACCCTCATCGAGCGATACGGCGGCAGCATCCGGGTCGAGGACCTCGTCCCCGGGTCCTGGCAGAAGGGGACGATCTTCCGCTTTACGCTCCGGAAGGTGCAGCACCCGTAACACCGGAGCTCCTGCCTCTCTTCCTACGTCTTTTCATACCACATTTCCTGTCACCTATCCTGCTTTCTTTCCTGCTTCTTTTCCTGCTTACTTTCATGCCTCTTTTCCTGATTCCTTTCCGGTCTGCCGAACCTGTCGGCAAAATCAGAATGACCCCTGCAGAAATCCCGCACACATCATTATGTTTTTGTAGCAGGATGACAAGGGAGATCTATGGCGCACCATGAATCTTTTGAACAGCACGGCCATTCCGGAACATCCACCACCTGCCGCATCTGTTCATCCCCGTATTCCCATGAAGAGAACCCGTCCGTTTTCCGCATCTGTTCAACCTGCGGGTACAAGATCCTCATCGTCCTCCTCATCATCATGATCGCCACATCCTACGTGGCATGGTTCGGGGTGCTTTAGACCCCCGCAATCTTTTCTTCTTATGCCATCTGATGCTGTACCATGAAGATCGCCTTCGTGGTGTACAACAACATGACACTCCTGGATTTTGCCGGCGTATACGACCCGCTGACCCGGCTGAAGACGATGGGGTTCTGCCCGGATCTCACGTATGCGGTCTGCGCCCGCACGGACCAGGTCCGGTCATCGGAAGGGGTCGTGCTGGTTCCCGACCGGGTCATGACCGACCTTTCCTGTTTTGATCTTGTCATCATCCCCGGCGGCGACGGGATAAAAGAACTCATGCAGGACCGGGTCTTCCTGGCCTGGATTACCGTAGCATCGGAGAGGACCACGGTTGCAGCGCTCTGCGGGGGCTCGCTCCTGCTCGGCGCTGCCGGCCTGCTCCGGACACGGAAGGCAACGACACACCCCGCCCTCATGGACATCCTTGCCCGGTTTACGCAGGACGTCAGCGGGGACCGTATTGTTGATGCAGGCCCGGTCATCACCGCGGGGGGCGTGACCGCCGGTATTGATCTCGGCCTGTACCTGTGTGAGAAGATTGCCGGCAGCACGGTGAGGGAGAAGATCCAGATGCAGATGGATTACCGTCATTATTCTCCAGCGTGATCCTTGTCACGGCGACGGATGTGCCCTCCTCATAAAGAAAGGGACAATCCGGAATACAAATTAAAAAAGGGTGGGATCAGGCAGTCTCGATCTTTTCTGCTTCTTCGAGACCGAGAACCTTGATGGACTCTTCCCGCATCTTGAACTTCTGGATCTTGCCGGAGATCGTGATGTGGAACTCCTTGACGAACATGACATACCGCGGGATCTTGAAGCGGGCGATCTTGTCCTTGCAGAAATCCTTGACATCCTGCTCGGTCATGGTCTGGCCCTCCTTCATCTTCACCCAGGCGCAGAGCTCCTCGCCGTACTTGATATCCGGCACACCGACAACGTACACATCCGCGATCTTCTCGTGGTGGTGCAGGAACTCCTCGATCTCGCGGGGGTAGATGTTCTCGCCGCCGCGGATGACCATGTCCTTGAGCCGGCCCACGATCTTGAAGTAGCCCTCCGGGTCCATGGTGCCGAGATCCCCGGTGTGGTTCCAGTGGTCCTTGTCAAGGGTTGCCTGCGTTGCCGCGGGGTTGTTGTAATAGCATTTCATGACACAGTAGCCGCGGGCGCAGATCTCGCCAACATCGCCATGCGGGACAATCTTGCCGGTTGCCGGGTCAACGATCTTGAGCTCGGTGTGGGGGAAGGCACGACCGACCGTTGTCACACGGCGGTCGAGCGGGTCCTTTGTGGTGGTCATGGTGACCCCGGGGGCCGTCTCGGTCTGGCCGTACACGATGACAATCTCGCTCATGTTCATCTTGTGGTTGACCTCTTTCATCACCTCGATGGGGCAGGGAGAGCCGGCCATGATGCCGGTGCGCAGCGAGGACAGGTCGAACTCCGCGAAGCGCGGGTGGTCCAGTTGGGCGATGAA
>JAAZNH010000250.1 GCA_012798365.1 Methanomicrobiales archaeon
ACGTCAGCCCCCGGATCCGCTCGCTCCTGAAATGCACGAGTGGCGGGAAGAAGCGGTGCTGGACCGATTACCTCACGGACAACCCGGCCAACGCAGCCGGGCTTGAACGCACCCTCCGGGCAGTGACGAGCGGGAAGCGGGAACCCCCGTACCGTCTGGAGATGGAGGCAGAGGACGGCAACCGGATCTGGATCGAGGTCAACGAGATCCCGGTGGTGAAAGATGGCAAGACCGTTGCGATCGTGGGATCGCTTGTCGATATCACCGAGAAGATGCATGTGGACGAGGGCCTTGCCGAGGCGGAGATCCTCTTCAAGGGGGTCCGTCCCAAGGAGCCGAAGACTGCTGCCCCCCGCTCTCCCTTAAAGGCAATCCGCTCAATCTTTGCCCGGGACGAGGGTGCGGAAGAAGAGTCGGTATAATCCTACCCTGTCCGTAAGGCCGCGGGTGCCCCCCGGAACAACCGGGGTGCATCCCGGTGGAAAAAGAATTATTTTTTCACGTACTTTATGCCCTGGTACGTCAGTGTCCCATCCATGATCGGGTAGGAGCCGATGCTGGTCCCGTCAGCGAGATAGAGGACTCCCATCTCCATGTAAACCGAGGTGTCGGTTTTGGATGAACCGGTCTGCACTCGTGCGGCTCCATCGCGGTAAAGGGTGATGCGGTCGCCGTTGTCCGGGTTTGCATACACCCCGGCAATCTCCTCAAAGGTGGAATGGAATTCTGTATCAGCAGAACCGGGCATTGCCGGATCCGCAGTGGCCATGTCGGAATCCGATCCGGTGGATGCGGTACAGCCGCTCGCGACAATCGCTGCCAGCAGGGTGAATACTACCATTATGATATAGTGTCGTTGAGTCAGTGTCATGGTTTCCCCATCCTGTTCTCCCTCGTGCTATATGCATATGATCATCGTTCCCGCGTGATGCCTTTTACGAAAACAGGCGATGAATGTGCGGGAGCCGGACTGCAACCCGGTGAAAGCGCGGATGAAAAAAAGAAGAATCTGTGGGAAGGGGCTTATTTTCCCTTCTTCACGCATTCGGCGATGTAGGATCCGGCCTTTGAAGTGCTGACCTTCTTGCCTCCAAGGTCCTTTGTCACAACGCCGTCCTTGATACTCTTCTCGATGCCTTTGACCACTGCCGCTGCCGCTTCATGCTCGCCAAGGTGGTCGAGAAGGAGCGAGCCTGCCCAGATGGTTGCGATCGGGTTTGCAACCCCGAGACCCTTGTATTTCGGGGCGGAGCCGTGGATGGGCTCGAACATCGAAGTTCCCTTCGGGTTGATATTGCCGCCCGGGGCAAGGCCGAGGCCGCCCTGGATCATGGCGCCGAGATCGGTGATGATGTCGCCGAACATGTTCGGTGTGACTACGACATCGAACCATTCGGGATTCTTGACAAACCACATGGTGACAGCGTCAACGAAGTTGAACTCGGTGGTGACATCCGGGTATTTCTTTGCGGTCTCGGTGAAGACATCCCGCCAGAGGCCGTACACGTCCGAGAGGACATTGGCCTTGTCGACCGAGGTCAGCTTCTTTTTGCGCTGCATGGCAAGGTCAAAGGCATAGGTCTGGACCCGCTTTGAGCCTTCTCGGGTGATGACACCGATCTGGTAAGCGATTTCATCAGCATCGCTCGTTGCGTCAAGACCGAACTTCACGTTGTAGATATCCCGCACGACCTCGAGCTCGATCTTCTGGTGCTTCTTGAACCGGGAGCCGATGCCCACGTAGAAGTCCTCGGTGTTCTCCCGGACCACGACAAAGTCGATATCCTTGGGGCCCTTGCCGGCAAGCGGGGTCTCGACACCCTTTAAGAGCTTGATCGGCCGCAGGTTCACGTACTGGTCAAAATGGAACCGGAGGGCAAGGAGGATCCCCTTTTCAAGAATGCCGGGCTTCACCCGGTCATCCCCGATGGATCCGAAGTAGATGGCCTTGAACTTTTTGAGTTCTTTTAAGTCATCCTCGGTCAGGAGTTTTTTCGTTGCAAGGTAGCGGTCTGCGCCGATATCAAAATCCGTCCACTGGATGTCGAAGTTGTATTTCTCTCCTGCTGCTTCTAAGACTTTCTTTCCCTCGGCCACGATCTCCGGGCCGATCCCGTCCCCGCCGATTGCTGCTATCTTGTACATGCTGGTATCTCCTTTAGGTTCTTTGCATATTCCACGAGCCCGCCGGCATCGATGATGCCCTGCATGAACACGGGTACTGGTTCAATGGCATACTTCATCCCGTCGGCTTCAAGGAAGCCCTCTTTGATCTTCAGGGTGATCTTCGCCCCGTCTGCGATCTTGTCGGCCTCGGGACAGACCACCGGCAACACACCGGTGTTGATCGAGTTCCGGAAGAAGATCCGGGCAAACGATCGTGCCACCACGACTTTCACACCCGACCCGATGAGGGCAAGGGGGGCATGCTCGCGGGAGGAGCCGCAGCCGAAGTTGCGGCCGCCGACAATAACATCGCCTTCTTTTACCTTTTTTGCAAACTCGTCCCGTGTTCCCTCGAAGGCATGTTTTGCCAGTTCATCCGGGTTATTGATGGTCAGGAACCGTCCCGGTATGATGGCGTCAGTGTCGATATCATCGCCAAATTTCCAGGCGCGGGCGTTCTTTGCCGCTGCTGCCTGCGGGACAACGACCTTCTTGACCGGGACTGTCTTCTTTGCGGTCATGGTTATACCTCCCGCGGGTCGGTGATCTCGCCCGTGATTGCGCTGGCTGCCGCGGTTGCCGGGGAGCAGAGGTAGACTTTGCCATCCGTGCTGCCCTGTCGGCCCTTGAAGTTGCGGTTGGATGTCGAGAGCGAGACCTCGCCCGGCGCAATGAGGCCGAACGCCCCGCCCATGCACGGGCCGCAGCAGGGTGCCTCGACAAGCGCTCCTGCCTTGACGAACTTCTCGATAAGTCCCGCCTTCAGGGTCTTGAGGTACTCGTCCCGGGATGCCGGGATGATGATGACCCGGATCTTCGGGTTGAACTTCTTCTTCCCGAGCACCTCTGCGGCCTCGCAGAGATCCTCGTAGCGGCCGTTCGTGCACGAGCCGATGAAGACCTGGTCGACATGGGTGCCCGCAACCTTGCTTACCGGGACACCGGTGTCAACATTGTGTGGCACGGCGACCTGCGGTTCAAGATCGGATACATTGTAGATCCGCTTCTCGGCAAACGTTGCGTCTTCATCTGATTCCAGGTCGAAGGGTTTCATCTTCCGCCGGCCTTTCATGTACTCCCACGTGATCTTGTCCGGCGCAACAATGCCGGCTTTGCCGCCCATCTCGATGGCCATGTTGCACAGGGTCATCCGGCCGGCCATGTCCATCCTGCGGATGGTCTTTCCGGCAAACTCGATGGCCTTGTAGGTCGCCCCGTCTGCCCCGATATCCGCTGCAATGGCAAGGATGAGGTCCTTTGCCCCGACCCGGTCCTGGAACTTGCCGGATACTTCTGCCCGGATGGTCTCCGGCACCTTGAAGTAGAGGGCGCCGAACTTCAGCGCAAAACCCATGTCTGTTGACCCGATTCCCGTGGCGAACGCCCCGGTTGCCCCGTACATGCAGGTATGGGAGTCAGCCCCGACCACGATCTCGCCCGGTGCTGCCCGGCCCTTCTCGATGGTCACCTGGTGGCAGACGCCTTCGTTGATGTCATAGTTGTGGATGCCCTGCTCGGCTGCAAACTTCCGCATGTACACGTGGTTGTTTGCTGCCTCGATGGAATCCGCGGGGATCTGGTGGTCAAAGAGCATGATGATGCGTTTGGGGTCAAAGACCGTTGTTCCGCCCATCTCGTAGAACTTCTGGATGGCAAGGGGGCCGGTAATATCATGGATCATTGCCCCGTCAAGAGGGGCCATGACCACTTCGCCTGCCCGGACTTCATTGCCACATTTTTGAGAA
>JAAZNH010000251.1 GCA_012798365.1 Methanomicrobiales archaeon
GGTGGGAACCCGGGGGATGCCCGCAAAACTGATAATCTAAGAATCTTATAATCTAAGCTGGAACACCCATGCCTGATACTACGCTGGTCAAGGTATCGTCCAAGGGACTCGTGACCCTCCCGAAGAAGATCCGATCGGATCTTGGAATACAGGACGGGGATTACCTGACTATCTCCTCGGACAAGGACAAGATCATCTTCCGGAAAGCCCGGATCGAGATCGATTACGAGAACCCGGACGATGCGTGGAAGGACCACGCAAAGCGAAGGCTGGCGCATGACTGAGCCGGCTCAAGGGTCCATCGTCCTTGTGGATTTTTCTTATACCAATCAAATCCAGTCAAAGGTACGCCCGGCGCTCGTTGTCAGCAACTCCCGGTACAACCGTATCTCCCGGGACGTAATCGTCATGAAGATCACAACCCGGAAACCAAAGATGATGGCAGTCAGCCTGGCAAATGCCGACCTCCAGACCGGATCACTGGATCATCCCAGTTTTGTGCAGGCTGACGGGATCTATGCTCTTGAAAAAGATCTCATCTGCGACACCATTGGCATCGTGCAGCCGGAAAAAATGCAGGAGATCCGTAGCCGGGTATCAGAACTCTTCTCCCAGGATTCTGATTGATTTTTCGGGAACGAACGCTGGATCAGAAGATATCAGCTGCGATGCGACCCATCCCCAAAACCTCCCTCCCGGGCCCCGGGGCTTTGCATGTGCCGGACTTATCCTGCCAAACGCGATTGTAACGTTGCTACATATTGCCTCATGGTTTCCCACCTGAAAACCGCGATTTATTCCGGATCAATTACCGCGTTTTTGGAAAACATTGCCTCTGCAAAATGGGGGGGTGAGGCAAAACTCGTACAACGGGGCATGATACGGGGCTGGAATTTTTACCCCATAAATGGGGGGTAGAAGGGGTGGGAGATATGGGGTGGCCGACGGGGGCTCGTCCAGATACCTCCTTCCCGGATTCCGGAGACATTGTTCCGGTCCTTAAAAAAAACCTGAAAAATTACCGGGAGCCCACACTTCCCAAAGACCCGTCATTGCATCTGCGTTTTGCCGATCAGGAATCGGAATACACAGGCTGATAGGATGGTGTGACATTCAGAATTGCGCAGGATAACACGCCCTTCTGCGGGGAAGACGGGGTGGGGGAATTTTCCGAAAGCGGAAGAGAGGGGAGATCCCCCGGCAGCCAGATTCGCATATAGAAACTATGGATCGATTTTATTCCAGGACTAACGGAATGAGACCACGGTTCGGAAGAGATCAGCCGGCCACTGCCGTCAACAAACGTGCACTGGCCATTCACCATGACATTGTAGCTATGGTTATTGGTGATTCCTATTCCAAAAGCAGCTGAGGAATGCTGGGTTTTTCTTCCTTTGGAATAAATGGAATACTCATCGAACGAGATACTGACTGCCGGATCGATGGTCGTGGTATTCAGCTCAACCCGGGGATCCGGGGGAAAAATCCCCCGTATGGAGGAGAAGAGCGGGTGAAACGCTCCAACCAGCAGCAAAATCCAGAGAATAAAAAATACCATGAATGCCACCACCAGGGTAAATCCCCATTGTCCTGACCACAACCCGGCCTTTTGGTGTGGTTTCGGAGGGGGTTTGGGCATGATAGTATATACTATCCTGGCACAAAAAAAAGGAAGAGGTTTTACCTGCTTTTTTTTCAAAAATGGTATTGAGGGTTCTCCTCTTTCCCTAAGGTGGGAGAACCGGGTTTTACCCGACCCGCTTGATCCGGGCCATCGCTTCCTTCAGCTTCTCCATCGAAGTAGCGTAGGACAGCCGGACCCATCCCGGCGCATAAAAAGCCGAACCAGGAGTGGCAGCCACATGGCCCTTCTCCAACCAGCGGGACGCAACTTCCACATCATCGCCCTTCACTTTCACGAAGGCATAGAACGCACCATCGGCCGGGGCGGTCTCGTAGCCCATCTTGTTCAGCTCGCCGATGACGTACTTGCGCCGCTTGTCAAACTCAAGGCGCATATTCTCGACACACTGCTGGTCGCCTTTCAGTGCGGCAACCCCGCCGTACATCGCAAAGGTCGTGACCTGGCTGATCGAGTGCTGCTGCACCTTGGACATCTCTTTGATGATCGGCATCGGGCCGACTGCGTACCCGAGCCGCCAGCCGGTCATCGCGTAAGCCTTCGAAAAGCCGTTGATGGTGATGGTCCGCTCGTGCATGTCGCCAAGGGACGCGAGCGAGATGTTCTCCTTGCCGTAGATCATCTTCTCGTAGATCTCGTCCGACATCGCGTACAGGTCCTTGTCCTCGCAGAGGTCGGCAACGAGCTGCATGGACTTCTTATCAAAAACAGCGCCGGTCGGGTTCGACGGCGAGTTGACGATGATCATCTTCGTCTTCTTGTTGACTTTCTCTAAGAGAGAATCGTCGAGCTGGAAGGTCTTCTGGCTGATCTCGTGGAACACCGCCTTCCCGCCCGCGATATGGACGCAGGGCTCGTAGGAGACCCAGGCCGGGGTGAGAATGATCGTCTCGTCGCCCGGGTTCAGGACGGCCTCGCAGGTCTCGTAGATCGAGTCCTTGGCACCGCATCCCACGATAACCTGCTGCGGGGTGCAGGGGAAATGGTTCTCCTTGACGATCTTCTCGGCAATCGCAGCCTGGAGTTCAGGGATGCCGTTGCTCGGGGCATAATGAGTCTCACCGCGTTTCAGGGCGTCAATGCACGCATCCGAAATGTGCTGCGGTGTGGCAAAGTCAGGTTCACCTATCGAGAGGCTGATAACATCGATCCCCTCGCGCTGCATCTGCTTTGCTTTGTTGGAGATCGCGATGGTTGCCGACTCGGTGACACCTGCGATCTTTGCCGACAGGGACTTCATTTCAACCGCTTGACCATCTTGATGGCGGATTCAACAGCACGCTTTGCGTAGTCGATCCGCTCGTTGGCCTCAAGCCGGGTCATACCGGGGCCGGAGATGCCAAGCGATACGGGCTTGCCGAACTCGAGCGAGAGGTCGATGATCTTCCGGGCTGCGTGCTGGACCACGATCTCGTCGTGCTGGGTTGCGCCTTCGATAACGCAGCCGATGGTGACGACCGCGTCAACTTTGCCGGCCGTCAGCAGCTTCTTGATCGCTAAGGGCATGTCGTACGCGCCGGGCACGTAGATGCACTCGGTCACTTCTGCGCCGAGGAATGCTGCATGCTCGCGGCCTTCAATCTCCATCATGTACGTGATGTCGCGGTTGAACTCAGCGACAACGAATCCGAGTTTTATGGGGTTGGTTTCACACATAATCTATCATCTCGTGTTTTGGGTCTTATATCCGTCGGGTTGATCTCATTTCCGGGCCGGGCCGGCGTCGGCAAATCCCTGCCGCTGGCCGGTCCCCGCTTCCTTCTCAAGGTCCCGTGGGTGAAGGACGAGCTTCACCGCGTTGACCGCATGTTCGCGGGTGCGCTGCTCCATGAGCCAGGCAAGCTCGCGGTCATCCTTTGCCTCGTCCTCGTGTACAAAGACCTCGATGATGTGCTTGTTCGTCATGAGCTGGCACTGGATAAGGCCGGTCGATGCCTCGTGGGCACACATCTTGTCCTTGTCCTTGCCCCCGGGCATCCCGAGCGCCATGACGATATCGCACCGGCGTTCTTCGATCAGTTTCTTGCAGGCAACGGGCAGGTCCTTGATCCCCGGCACCGTTACGCGTTCGATGGCTACACTGGCGTGTTTCTTGAGCTCGTCGATGGCGACAGCTCCCATGTTGATGCGGGCAAACGTGGTGTCAGCAACACCAACTCTCATCCCAGCACCTCGGCGCCCGCGATAACGCCGCAGCCTTCTGGTTTGAAACCGCACTTTTTCAGCGCATACTGGGTTGCGGCAAGGGTCGCGAGGATCTCGGGTGCGCTGACAGCGCCCATGGTGCCGATGCGGAAGATCTTCCCCTTCAGGTGGTCCTGTCCGCCGGCGATGATGATGCCCATCTTCTTGACAATGCCCCGCATCTCGTCATCCTTGACTCCGGCAGGGTATTCAAGTGCCGTTACGGTTGACGAGTACTGGTGGTGGTTGTCAAGTTTCGGGAAGAGGGTGAGGCCCCAGGTCTTGGCCGCGGCCTGGATGGACTTTGCCATCTTCTGGTGCCGGGCAATCCGTGCGGGGAGACCTTCTTCCTCGATGATCAGGCAGGCTTCGCGGAGCGCAAGGAAGAGCGGGACGGCGGGAGTGTACGGAGTCTCCATCGGGGTTCCGCTCGCGCTCTTCCTGTACGCGGCAAGGTCGAGGTAGTACGGCGGGTTCTTCGTCATGCGTTCCCAGGCCTTCGGGCTGACCGAGACCATGGCAAGACCGGCGGGTGCGGCAAAGCACTTCTGCGAGCCGGTGATGGCGATGTCAACGCCCCACTTGTCGACTTCTACGGTGTCGCCACCGATGGAGGTGATGCCGTCCATTAAAAAGAGGGCGTCATGCTTGCGGCACAGTTTGCCGATCTCTTCGGCCGGGTTCTTGATCGCAACCGAGGTCTCGTTGTGGATGAGGGTGACGACCTCAGCACCGTTCTCGAGCTCTTCCTTGAGCTTCTCAAGGTTAAGCGGGGTGCCCCACTCGCTCTTGACCTCGGTGGCCTTACCGTAGCGCTGGCTGATCTTGAACAGGCGCTCGCCGAACTTGCCGTTCACGAGGCAGGCAATCTTCTTGTCCCGTGCAACATTGGAGATGGCGGCTTCCATACCGGCCGTGCCGGAACCGCTGATGACCACAAGGTCGTTCTTCGTTGCAAAACAGGTCTTGAGGACCCGCACACAGTCAGCATACGCGGCACCGAACTCGGCGCTGCGATGGTTTATTGCCTGACGGGACATGGCGAACCTGACCCGTTCCGGTATCGGGACCGGGCCCGGCATCATCAGGAGAAGTTCTTTTTCCATAGAGATCTGCTCATAGTATTTTAAGAAAGACGCAATATAAGTTTGGATAACAGGTATGGCTGACGTGGCAATTCTCTGCGGATCCGCATCCGATGCCGGCATTGCGGATAAGGTGAAACAGGTCCTGGATGACCAGAAGATCTCCTACGATTACCAGGTGATCTCGGCGCACCGCGACCCGGACAAGCTGGACGCGTACATCAAGGGAAGCAAGGCAAAGGTCTTCATCGGGATCGCGGGACTCTCCGCTGCCCTCCCCGGCGTCATTGCATCAAAGACCGACAAGCCGGTCATCGGTGTGCCGGTCAGCGGGACCCTCAACGGCCTTGACGCGCTCCTCTCCATCGTCCAGATGCCAAAAGGCGTGCCGGTTGCCACGGTCGGTGTTGACAACGGGGAGAACGCGGCGTGGCTCGCGATCCGGATCCTGAAGCTCGCGAAGAAGTAACACCCCTGTTTTTAAGGCCCCGCTTTCCCCTGCATCATCGCAGCCCTTGCGCCAGGAGTGCAGCTGGTATAAGGAACACCTGATGGGCAAAGGGTTGTCGGGGGATGTATTTCTCCCGTGAAAAGACAATAGAACCAGAGTTGGATTGAATCTATCCGGAAGCAGTCCCGATTCTCTGGATAAAGATCGTCATGAGAATTGCAAGAACGATAGCTCCCGCAGTGAGAACGCTGGAGACCTGCATGGGCATGCCGATGATGAATGCCCCGGATATCGCAATAGCCGCAAACCAGGCCATAGAAAGAATCCGCCGGCCGGCTTTTTCTGGATCATATGACACAGAAGACGTATCCGGGTCTCCCGCATCATCGGGATCGCTCGAACACTCACGGACTTTTCCCTGAAGGAATGTTTTGTCCAGTGTGATAACAGCAATACCGCAGATGATGAGCAGGATAACCGCGCTCACAGCAAGGACACTGTACACCATGAGGAGTCCTGGATCCTGAATGAATGGTGTGCCGTCGACATAATGGAAGAGCGCGAGTTCCTCTGAACGCGGGAGATGATGCCGTGAAGGAAAGATCGATGCAGGATAGATACCGGTGATACTGGCAGCACCAAAACCCATAAGGATGCTCACAACCCCAAGGATTGATGCAGCGGTTGAGAGAGAGCGCCATTCATTATACGCGGTGGAATCACCGGATTCTTCTTCCATTGAATAGTTTTTATGGGGTAGGTTGATCAATCTGTTGGATAACAGGAGTGCACCGGGCACTGAATAGCACGGACTCGCTCCTCTCCATCGTCCAGATACCAATAGGCGTGCCGGTTGCCACGGTCGGGGTTGACAATGGCGACAACGCGGCGTGGCTCGCGGTCCGGATCCTGAAGCTCGCGAAGAATTAACAAACATCTCGTTCCTTTTTTGGGTGACAGGTGCCCTCATGGTGAGGACACCCCTTGTGAAAAAACAATAGTTCCTTTCATCACGCAGGAGTGAGGGGAGTCGGGTTTGTGCCCGGGAAGAAGAGTGCGGTCTCGCCAAACGGGTCCGGGGCGTTTCCCGCAGGGGCCGGGGAATGCGATAATAGGGGAAGCAGGAAAAAAATGGTTCAGTGGATAGCCTGGACTTTGGTAATTCCGCCGGGAACGGTCCTGCTGAGGGGAAGAACTGCCCCGACGGCCGGCTGGAAGTTCAGGGTCATCTTCGTGTTCGGGGTTGTCGTGGGGGGCAGCGCCACCGAGATAACCCAGATCTCGCCGGGTTCAAGCAGGGTGTTCTCTGCTCCCGGGTTCATATCATTGATACGCTGGGATACACACCAGTGCACATCCCAGTCGGCGATGGAATCATAGGAAAGGATATTCGTATCCCCTTCGTGCGTCCAGATGCACGATCCAATACCTCCTGAATTGTTGGCGACATTGGGGTTCCTTGCCCCGTTACTGTCAATGTACGAGACCACCATCTGGGAAAGGTCCATCGAACTGCCGCCGGCCGTTGTGGCTACGCTGACATTCACGTAGGTCAGCCGCGACGGGCTCGCCGCAATGGCGATACCGACGACATTTCCCACGACTTCAAGACCTGAACTTGCCTGGGCAGCGCCGGTCTGGACGGTGGCCTGTGCCGTCTGCGTGGTGAAGAACCCGGCCCCCAGCACAACATACGAGAATACTGCCGCAACAAC
>JAAZNH010000252.1 GCA_012798365.1 Methanomicrobiales archaeon
AGCAGGGCCCCGGACCATCGGGGTTGCCATCGATCCCCTGGTACTGGCAGCCGGCCTTGTCATCCTTGCCGCGGCAGGCGCCATTTGTCTCTGGTACCTGCGCCGGAAGGGTGAGACGGTAGACGACGAGGACTGATCATCGGTTCGCACCAGGGGGCCAGGGTCTTTCCCGGGCCTCCTGTTTTGATCTGCCATATCTTCATCTCGTTTCCAGCAAATGAGTACTGATACCATCATGGACACGCCCTCCTGGGATAATGAATCCCTCGACCAGCTGAAACAGAACACCGCCCGGCTCTCGGTCATCTCCAACACGGGCCTTGTCCTGATGAAGGTTTTTGTCGGGTTTTCCATCGGCTCGGTCAGTATCATCTCCGAGGCCATCCATTCCTCGATGGACCTGATTGCCGCAATCATCGCGTTCTTCTCGGTCAGGAAATCTGCCGAGCCGCCCGATGAGGACCATGCCTTCGGGCACGGGAAGTTCGAGGACATCTCCGGGCTTGTTGAGGCTCTCCTCATTTTCATTGCAGCGATCCTGATCATCAGGGAAGCTGCTGCCAAGCTGCTGGGTGAACCATCCGAAGCGATCAGCGGGGATATGCTACTCATTGGTATCGCAGTCATGGGAATCTCCACCATTGCCAACTGGTATGTTTCCCACCGGCTCTTTGTGGTGGCAAAAGAGTCCGAGTCAATTGCCCTCGAAAGCGATGCATGGCACCTCCGCACGGATGTTTATACGTCGCTTGGGGTTTTTTTGGGCCTCATCCTGATCAAACTGACCGGGATAGCAATCTTCGACCCGCTCTTTGCCCTGGGGGTGGCCGTCGTCATCATGAAAGCGGCATACGATCTGACAATCCGCTCCCTTTCCGATCTCATCGATCACAGCCTGCCGGAGAAGGACAATGACCGGATCCGGCAGATCATCTGTGACCATGCCAGCGATTATGCAGGGTTCCATGGCCTGCGCACCCGCCGTTCGGGTCCTGAAATCTTCATCGAGTTCCACCTCGTGATGCCAGGGAAAATCACTGTGCTGGAATCCCATGATTTTGCCGACCATCTCGAAGATGATCTCCGGCTTGAATTTCCCCGTTCAACCATCACCATCCATATCGAGCCATGCACAGAGGGGAAATGCAACCGGTGCTGACCATTCTGCACGTTTGTAAAAAAGCACGAGAAAACCTGAAGCGTCCGGACTTTGGGGAGGGGGTACTTCTGCGGCGGTGCGGGGAAAGTGACCTGCACCAAAAAATAAAACCCGGAAATATTCCGCACATTTTTTAATTCATCCCTCCAACATTTCTCCCCATAGTTCTCTGGAGACATCCGGTATGAAACTCGACGAAATCACCATCAGCAGGGCCATCCTTGAGAGCCAGATGAACGTCCTCATCGACCACATGGAACTCGATGTTGCCGTAGTGGGAGCCGGCCCGGCCGGGCTCGCGTGCGCTGCCATTATTGCAGAACAGGGAAAAAAGGTCGGGATCATCGAGAAGAAACTCTCCGTGGGAGGCGGGATGTGGGGTGGCGGGATGATGCTTCCCCGCATTGTCGTGCAGGAAGAAGCACGCCGGCTCCTGGACCGGTTCGGCATCCGGCACGAGGAGTACCGGAAGGGGTATTATGTTGCCCGGTCGGTCGACGCAGTCTCAAAGCTCACGGCTGCTGCCTGTGATGCGGGTGCGGAATTTTTCAACCTGACTTCAGTGGAAGATGTCATGATCAAATCCGACAAGCGGATCAGCGGCCTTGTCATCAACTGGACTGCGGTCGAGATGGGAAAACTGCATGTCGACCCGCTCGTGATGGCCTGCCGGTGCACGGTGGATGCAACCGGCCATGACGCGGTCGTGGCAAGGCTTGTCGAGAAGAAAGGCGGGAACCTGACTGTTAAGGGTGAGAGTTTCATGTGGGCTGACCGGGCCGAGACCAATATCCTTAAACATACAAAAGAGGTCTTCCCGGGCCTCTTTGTTGCCGGCATGGCGGCAAACGCGGTCGGCGGCGAGAGCCGGATGGGCCCGATCTTTGGCGGAATGCTCCTCTCGGGCGAACATGCGGCAGGCCTTGTTATAAAGAGTCTGAAAAAATAACTCCCCCATATCCACAACAGGAAAACTCCTTCTTTTTTGTATCCGAAGCCGGGCTACTGCCGGCCGGTTGCCGCAGTCAGCTTCTCAACGTTGCTCCGGGAAAAGAACCCGTCAAAACCGCCATACCGGTGGATGTATTCATGCACGAGCAGGGTATGGGAAGAGGGCCGGGAGAAGATCTGCCGGAGCCCTTCCTCCTCCGATCCGGTAAGGTCGAGGAGGAACTCCATGTGGTCGCGGCCGAGCATGGCAACCGTTGCTTCGATCTCTTCGGTCTCAAAGGCGATATGGTGCACACGGGTGCCGTAATTGCGGATGAACATCTCGGTTGGCCCGGACTCTGCATCCGGTGAAAACGGCCGGATCCCTGTGGTGAAAACCATGGCAAAATCATCCTTCTCCCGCCGCGCCACGCTTGTGATGGAGTTCTGGGATTTGACATAGATCCCAAAATCGTAATGGTAGTTGGTCAGGTTCAAAAATTCGAGAATTGCCGCTGCCCGGTCCTGCGCCTTCACCCGCGTTGCGGCATGATCGAGCCTGCGGATGTTCTGCAGGTGCAGGTGGCGGAACGGGGGTTTTTCAATATCCGGTTTGATTACCTGTGCACCATCCATGGCATACGAGTGTTTCACCCGGTTCCATTGAATGAACCCGACGGAATTGCCGGTGAACGGGGAGGGGACCGTCTGGATGTAGGAGAACGCACGCGATTTTAGGATATTTTCCGTCAGGAACCGCACGCCCCGACGTTTCTGGATCTCCACGTAGGACCGGATATCCGGCGTTGAGAAGACAAAAGTCTCAAGCCTTGTATTGGGGCAGAGAGTGGTTTTCGCGGCACGGTTGATGGGAGAGAACGGGTTCATGCCCGTGCCCCGGGCCCGCACGATCATCGAGGCCGAGCCGGGATGCGAGAGCACATACCCCTGGGAATCGGCCTCAAAATACGACTCCGTACAGTCATGGCCCGTGTACCGGAGGAGTTCGTACACCGCAGGGACCAGGTGGTCGGTCTCCGTGGCAATGACTATCGCATCCAGGGTGCCGACAAGCCCATCCAGCCCGGCTTCCTCGCGTTCCCGGATGACCTGGGCTGCCTGCTTACGGATCCTCTCCTCCTCACCGGCCGCTGCCGCAGGTATCTCACGTCCGTCTGGTTGCATCGCCACTCCGTTAGTACAGGTCTTTTGTGCCCATCCAATAAAAACCTGTCATGGCCACAAAACGCCAAAAACGCACGCCGGAATCCCCGGATTCATTGTTTTTAGAGGAGAAACGCTATGTACAAGGAGAGCACATATGAGATCATGGTGAATGTATGAGACACCCGAATGAACCGACATACATCTTTGTCATCCTCACGTTCATCCTCATCGTAATCAACACGATCCTGGCATTCATATCGTCCGTCTTCATCCCGGCTAACGTTGCCGGGATCGCATATCTTTACCCGGCAGCAGCGGTTATGATCCTCTTCACCCTCTGGTTCGGCGGCTACGGGGCAATTGCTGCCTATATCGGGACCCTTATCGGGGCGGGATTCCTTGCCCGCGAGGCCTTTGTACAGCACCCCCAGGTTGCCATTCTCTGGGCGGTCGCCACGCTGGTGCAGGTGCTCATCCCCCTGATCGCCGTCCGGGCATTCGAAGTGGATATCACGATGGAGCATACCCGGGACTGGTCACATATCATCCTCTTCGGGGTCATCATCAACAACATCATCGGGGCAGCATGGGGCGCTTTCACCCTTGCGCTCCTGACACCGGATACCATGATGAGCGTCTTTTCCACGTGGCTTATCGGCAACGTCATTGTCTGCCTGCTCATCGTGCCTCTCGGGCTGAAACTCTTCACCCCGAAGATCCAGAAGTCCCGCCTCTTCATAACAAAGTACTGGGATTAACCGTTTCCCTCTTTTTCCGGCAGTCTCCCTTCATGGGGGATACCCCGCGATATGCATGCAGGCACCATGAATCAGGTACCGTGAATTGTCCGGAACGATACCTGCTGTTCAGGGATTGCCGGCCCGCTCTTCTGCCTCAAGATAATTCAGGATAAAGGGGACACCCACGGCGAGAATAAAGAGGAAGAGGCTGACCCAGAGGTGCACCCCGAGATAACTGAGGAACGCCGCCCAGAGGAGCATCACTAACACAAGCAGGTAAAAGAAGAAGAGCGACCGCGATTTTGCCGGGTTTTTCATCTCGATGAATGCCACTACCGGATTGATGGCGGCAAGGGACGCGAACATGAAGGTGAACTGGAGCATCTCCCCCCGGTGGATTAAAAAGACCGCCCAGAGCAGGGCTGCTGCCAGGATCAGAAAGAACATGACCCGGGTTCGCTGGTGGGGGGTTTCTGCCAGCAGTTCCATAGTGGATGGATAGAACTTCCCCTATTAAAAACGATCGCAGGCTTGAACAGGGGGGCGTTACGGGACGGGCGGCACCAGGAGCTTTTCGTCCGCGGCCTCCCACTTCGGTGCGACAACGCAGAGGAAGACAAGATCCCCCGGGCCGGTATTGCGGATATACTGGCGGGCGTTTGGCGGGATGAGCACGATCTGGCCCGGGCGGACTGCAGCTGATTCGTCATCGATATGCATCTCCCCGGTCCCGCTGAGGATATAGTACAATTCCGTCGATGTTTCGAGCATGTGGGGGAGCGAGGCTTCACCGGGCGGGAGGATCGCATGGGCAATGCTGCACGAGAGCCCGGATGCACCAGCGTGTTTGTCCGGGTGCAGGAGTTCGCAGAGGAGGGTGCGGTCGATCACGCGTTCATGGGGGCAGCTGGTGGCATCGCGGATGAGCATGGCAGGTTCCTGCCGGTAGTATCGGGCGGGCCGGAATAAAAAAGGGTATTTTACAGGGTATCGTGTTCGGTTTCGCAGAAGAGGAACGAGAAGATCGTCGTGCCCCCGGCAACAATGAAGAGCAGGGCGCTGACCCAGACCATGGCTCCCTGCAGAAGGAGGAAGGTTGCCCAGAGGACCGCCGTCAGGACAATGAGATAGAAGAAGATCCAGGTCCGGTACTTGGTACAGCAGGTGAACGAGAAGAACGAGATGAATGCTGCAACAACTGCAAGGGTTGTGCTGACCGCAACCATCTCCCCTCGTATCAGCAGGAACGTTGCCCAGAGGAGGGCAACCAGAAGGATCAAAAAAAAGAAGATCCAGGTCCGCTTTTCCGGGTGCATGGCACAGGCTTCCATACTGGTTAAGAACCCGTTTCATATATATAAAAGGTTGGATGGAACTTCCTGGAACCCGTTTGCCGGCGGACGGTATCCGGGTACCTGCGGACAGGTTACCCGGCGTAACGTTACTTTCATCCGATACAGCACATCTTTATGCCGTACCGCAGGCATCAGTACCTGAGGGACAACGATGAAGATACTCGGCATCAATGCAAGCCCAAAGGGCGACAAGAGCCAGACCCGCCGCCTCGTCATGGCCGTGCTCGAAGGGGCACGCCAGTCGGGCGCAGATGTGACATTCATCGATATCTGCAGCCTGGATATCCATTACTGTACTGCCTGCGGCACCTGTTATGCAAAAGGCGAATGTGTCTTTGACGACGACTACACCATGCTCCTTGAAAAGATGCTGGAAGCTGACGGTATCGTGCTTGGATCCCCCAACTACATCAATGCCGTGACCGCCCAGCTCAAGACGATGCTGGACCGGATGGCCGACATCGTGCACTGCCAGTCATTTGCCGGCAAGTACGGCTGCTCGGTCTGCACGGCCGGCGGATCCTATGCCAACGAGGTTGCGGAGTACATGAACATGGCGCTTTTGAACTTCGGGGCAACAACGGTAGGCAAAGTCGCCGTTCATGTGGGTGCCGACCCGGACGCGATTACCGGGGGGGAGAAAACCGCAAAGGAGCTGGGCCGTACCCTTGCTGATGCAATCAAAAACAAGACCACGGACATGGCGCAGGAGAAAATCCACACCGAACGAAAAGAGTACTTCAAGCGCCTCGTGATGTTCAACAAGGATCTCTGGAAGCACGAGTATGACTACTGGAAAGACCGTGGCGAACTGAAGTAACCTTCTCCTCTCTTTTTTTGCCCGTTACCGGAATACCAGCATGGTTGAGGTCTGGTTGATGTGGCCGATGAACTCTTCCCCATAGGTTGAGAAGCCGATCGTCGGGATACCCGTGAAGATCCGGCCGTAATCCTCCGTTAAGTGCTTCTGCTCAAGTTCCAGTGTCCGCAGGATGCAGTGGAAGTTGATGATGGCAGATATCCGGCCGAGTTCCATCTTCTTTTTCTCAACGGCAACCTTGGTGTCCACGATGATGTTGGTGGACTCTAAGAGGGCCAGGTCCATGCCGGCTTTGACATGACAGAAGAGATACAGGCTCTTTCCTTCGGCACGGAACGGGCTCCTGACATAGACATCGTCCTGCCCGACCACGAGGCCGAGAGGGTTGACCATGAAATGGGAGGCAACATCCTCAGGCCGGCACCCGACGGCTTCTGCATAGGCTTCCACGGCAGGTTTCCCATTGAACTCACTGACCTCCCGGGTGCTCTCGTTGATCTTTGTCGGGACAAGGTGCCGGTCCAGGGCACGGAAACTCTGGGTCTTGATGAAATCGAATTTCACGGCAGGTTTCATCAGGACAAGGACCGCGGCATTCGAGAGGGCAGCACCCCCGGCCGCGACCTGGGTTGCAACAAACTTCTGGTCATCCCCGGCAGATCCCCCGATGAACAGCACCCGTGTATGATCGCCGATGGTCTCCATGGTCTTCTCTTCTGCCCCGGCAAGACCGTCAAAGAGGATGATCCCTACGTATTTCTGGAAGTCCATGTCCCGCATGGGCATCTTAAAGTGCTGCTCGAATTCGGCAAACGCCCCGTTTACCCCATCCGGATCTGCGAGGTCAGGGATGGTTACGACCCGGACATCTTCGATGATATTGGCATTCATCGCCATGGCGACAACCGAGCCCTTGAGCATCCGGGAGTTGGCCAGTTCCCCGGCCGTTGTGCAACCGAAGACCGCTGCAGGAGTGAAGGCTTCGTGCATGAGCCGGGCCAGCTCCCCCGCGTTGTAGCGGGAAGAGGCAAAGTAGAGAACCATTTTGGGCTGGCCGACGCGGAGGCCTGCCCTGATCTCCTGGACGGCGTCTTTTTCCCGGTCCGCACGGGAGACGGCGACTGCCACGTTGGAGAGACCGGTGAGGCGGATCATCTTCTCGAGCTGGCGGATGATGATCGGGTCATCTTCGGAATGAGGGGAGTATTTATCCGGGTGGATACCCCGGACAATCAGTTTGGTCCGGGTGATGTTGATGAGCCTTGGATCCCCCCGCGATTCCTGCTCGATGAGCGTATCGATCATCTGCTTGATCTTTCCTGTCATACCAACGCGCCTTCCCACTCATGAATGCTGCCAGTCATTGCCAGCCACTCTGCCGGAGTGGTATTTCTGTACACCCGGGATTTTATGTTATCCATGTTCATCTCCGCTCACCTCATGGAGCCGGTAACTTTCCGGCGGAACCATCAGCCGGAAGACCGCTCCCTCCCCGGGCTTTCCCGTCTCGTCAAGAATAATCCCCGTGATGGAGAGGATCTCCCGGGCAAGATACAGGCCAAATCCCGTGTGTTTTCCATAGCCGAGGTTGAAGATTTGGTCTTTTTCATCCGCCGGAACTCCCTTCCCGTCATCGCTGCAGAAGATCACAAGCCCGCTTTCGGTAATCTCGTACGAGAAGGAGACGCGGGTGATCCCCCCGCCGTGTCTGACGGCATTGTCAACAAGGTTGAAAAAGACCTTCTCAAGGAGGTGATCAGCATAGATCTCGACCGGTTCAAGCTGGTAGTCCACCGTGATTGCATGCAAACGGACCATGCGGCTTACCTTTGCAAGGATCTTTTCCGGGCTCTGCCAGCGCGGCGTATGGACATCGATATCCTGGTAATCGCCCATGAAGGCAATCTGGTGCCCGATGGTATCGAGCAGCTGTTCTGCCCTCATAAGCTGGTCATCGAGCTCAGGGCCCGGCGGGCGCTGGCGTGCAAGCTGGAGCAGGGACGACAGCGCTGTTACGTGGTTCATCACATCGTGGCGGGTCACCGTGTTGAGAAGGTACAGTTTTTTGTTGGCCTCTTTGAGGATCTTCTCCGACCGGACCCGTTCGGTGATGTCACGGAATGACCAGACCCTGCCCTGCGGCTCACCGGCAACGACCATGGCTTTAGAATTCCGTTCAAAGACCCTGCCATCGCGGAAATAGACCAGGCCGGATCCTTCAGCCTCTGTCATGCTGCCATCCGTCGGGATGGAAAAGAGTGTGGAGGCAGGATCGCAAAGCTGGTCTTTGAGATGGCGGATAAGTTCCTTTTCATTGCCGGCAATGAGGAGGCGGGCGGGAACATTCCACAAAGCGGCAAACCGCCGGTTGGCCTTGACAAACTGCCCCTCCCGGCCCGTCACGAGGATGCCGTTATCGGTCGATTCAAGGGTTGCTGCAATGAGCGAGAGGGTATTGCGAAGTTCCTCTTCGGTCCGTTTCCTCTCGGTGATGTCGCGGCCAACCGACTGGTACTCGACAACATCCCCCCGTTCGTCAAAGATCGCTGTATCGCTCCACTGCTGCCAGCGGGTCCCGAGGGCCGGGCAGCGGATGCGGTGCTGCATGGTCCCTGTGGGATTGTCCGGAGAGAGGGTCGTGAAGTGCCGGTGGATCAGGGGCCGGTCCTCCGAAAACCAGGACGGGATGAACCGCCGGCCCAGAAGCTCATCCATGGTTTTTCCGTAATAGCGGCAGAACGCACCATTGACAAAAAGGAGCGTGCCATCCGGCCGGAACCGGCAGATGAGTTCGACCTGGCTCTCGACAACCGCACGATACCGCTCCTCGCTTGTGAGGAGCGCCTGTTCCGACTGCCGCCGCTGGACGGCCTGCTGGATCATGTTGCGCAGTTCGGCGTACTGGACAACCACGTCAGATCCT
>JAAZNH010000253.1 GCA_012798365.1 Methanomicrobiales archaeon
CTGAAAGCACAACTGCCCGGCCCACCGGGCAGGCCGACAAGAAACTTCTGCTCGACCTTGCAAAGAAACACGGCACTCCCATTTTTATCATCGACCATGAAAAACTCCGGCAGAATTACCGGGAATTCAAGCAGCACCTCCCGGATGTCCAGGCATATTTTGCGGTGAAGTCCAATTCCAACCCGGAAATTGTCAAAACGCTCTTTGACATCGGGTGCAGCTTCGATGTCGCCTCCATGCCCGAGTTCATGATCGTGTACGAGAATATCAAGGACATGCCCAAGAAAGAGCGGCAGGAATGGATCTGGGACAAGATCATCTATGCCAACACGATCAAGCCCATTGAAACTCTTGAGGCGCTTGACACCTACAAACCCCTTGTCACGTTCGACAACCATCACGAGATCCTGAAGATCCGTAAGCACGCCCCCCATGCCGGGCTCGTGCTCCGGATCCGGGTCCCCAACACCGGATCCATGGTTGAGCTCTCCTCAAAGTTCGGGGCTCACCCGGGTGAAGCGGTTGATCTTATCATTGAGGCATTCGAAAATGACCTTGTGGTCGAAGGCTTAAGCTTCCATGTCGGCAGCCAGTGCACGAACTTCGACAACTACATGCAGGCACTCCAGATCTCGGCCAATATCATAAAGGAAGTCGAGGACCGGACCGGAAGGAAGATCCGCATCCTTGATATCGGCGGCGGCTTCCCGGTCAAATACCACCCGGGCATCCGGTCCATCCGCACGCTTGCAAAGAAGCTCAACGAGGAGATAAAGCGGCTCTTCCCAAAAGACATGCAGATCGTTGCCGAGCCGGGCAGGTTCCTTGTGGCCAACACCTGCACGCTCGTTGCAAAGGTTGTGGGAAAAGCGGTGCGTGACGGCAAACCCTGTTATTACATCAATGACGGGGTCTACCACACCTTCTCCGGCCAGGTGTTTGATCACATCAATTACCCGATCCTGCCGTTCAAAGAAGGCGAGACCCAGATCTCGGCGGTGTTCGGGCCAACCTGCGATGCATTCGACACGATCACCCTCTCCGCCGAACTTCCGGATCTTGATATCGGCGATCTTGTCTATTCAGAAAATATCGGGGCATACTCGCATGCCTCCTCAACCTATTTCAACGGCTTCCCGCCCGCCAAGGTTGTCCATATCAATAAATAATCATCCTGTTTTTTTTAAACAAAGATTCATCCCGAATGCCACTCAGATCCCGTAGAGGTTTTTCATGCCGACAGTATTCTATTACCTCACGGACACGCTCTCTGACTGGGAATGCGGCTACCTGCTTGCGGAACTTCATGCAGGACGGTACCTGAAGGATCCTGCCCTGCGGTATTCTGTTGTCCTGTGCGGCCGGACGATGGACCCGGTGACGACAATGGGCGGCATCCACCTGCAGCCAACCGAACTCATTCAAAATATCCGGCCGCATCCGGAGGACCTGCTTCTTTTACCCGGTGCTGATACGTGGCTGGATCCTGCGCAGGAACCGGTGCTGAAAAAAGTGCAGGAAGTACTGGAGAGCCCGACATGCGTTGCGGCAATCTGCGGTGCGACAATGGCTCTTGCACAAGCCGGTCTGCTGGATAACCGGCCGCACACCAGTAATGCCCGTGATGTACTCACCATGTTCTGTCCCGGCTACAAGGGTGAGAAATTCTACGTGGACCGGCCGGCCGTGACCGACAAGAACCTGGTAACCGCCAGCGGTCTTGCACCGGTTGATTTTGCCTGCCAGGTGTTCCGCAGGCTTGACGTGATGACACCTGAAGTCCTTGATGCATGGTATAATCTCTCTACGACAAGAAAGCCGGAATTCTTTTTTGCGCTCATGGCATTACTCCAGCAAAAAGCGGGCGGTGCATAACAATCTGGTATCCCCCACCCAGGGGATAGGGATTAAGATTATTTTTCCCTTGAAACAGGTTTAAACGGGCCGGTTAATCCGCTTGAAATCTCCCTGTTTTCACCGGAAATGGGGCAAAATGACCTTTCCGATAAAACACAACCGGAAAAGATACGAATCAGGCCGGTCCTGATCCTCGAAACGGAGGCTGTTTCAGCCCCCGTTTCCCAAAAAGCCGGATCCCGACCCGGACCATAGCCATGAGGACAATCTTTATCGGCCGGCAGGAGAATCAGTCACGTGTCCGGAGGGAGAGGACCATGGAAACCATGATTGGAAAAGTAACTCATTACTACCCAAAGATTGGTGTTGCCGCAGTCATCCTTGAGGGGCATATCGCACGGGGCGACCGTATTCACATCCGCGGACCCCACGATGACCTGCACCAGTCTGTTCTGTCGATTGAGATCGAGCATGTCCCGGTAACAGAAGCCGGGCTGGGCCAGGATGTCGGCATCAAGGTTACCGAACGGGTCCATGAAGGCGACATGGTGTTCCGCGAGAGCTGAAACACCGGGTCCTTTTTTCAAGTACCTTTTATAGTAGATCGTTCTTTTCTAGTTTACAGGGACAGCCGGGAATTATCCTATGCTCTCAGTACTCTACGTTGATGACGAAGACAGCCTCCTTGAGCTGGGTAAAGTATTCCTTGAGGAGTCCGGCGACTTCAGGGTCGACTTGTTACCTTCCGCAATCGCTGCACTTGAACACCTCAAAACCCACCGGTACGATGCAATAATCTCCGATTACCAGATGCCGGAGATGGACGGCCTTGAGTTTTTGCGCCATGTACGAAAAGAATACGGGCAGGTCCCGTTCATCCTCTTTACCGGCCGCGGCAGGGAAGAGGTTGTTATCCTTGCCCTCAACGATGGCGCGGATTTCTACCTCCAGAAAGGCGGGGCGCCCCAGCCCCAGTTTGCCGAGCTGGCCCACAAGATCCGGCTTGCAGTCCAGCGGCGGCAGTCGGTCCTGGCTCTTGAAGAGAGCGAGCGACGGTACCGTGATGTTGTCGAGACCCAGACCGAGTTCATCTGCCGGTTCCTCCCGGATGGAACGTATGTTTTTGCCAATGAGGCATACTGCCGGTTTTTCCACCAGAAACGCGATGAAATCATCGGCCACCGGTTTATGCCGAACATTCTGCCGGAAGACAAGCCCCGGCTGGACACGCATTTCCGGTCCCTTTCGGCCAGTCACCCGTCCCGGGACATCGAACACCGGGTCATCATGCCGGACGGGAGCATCCGCTGGCAGTGGTGGAGCGATCACGCACTCTTTGACGAAAAGGGAACCATTGTTGAGTACCAGTCGGTCGGAAAAGACATTACCGAGAAAAAAGAGGCAGAGCAGGCACTGAAAATTTCCGAAAACCTCTACCGCACCGTATTCAATACTACCGGGGCAGCCACGATCATCATTGAAAAAGACACAACAATCGTGCTGGCAAACCCGGAATTCGCACGGCTCTCGGGCTATTCCTCCGAAGAACTTGAGGGCAGGCACAGCTGGACAGAGTTTGTGGTAAAAGAAGACCTGGAACGGATGAAAAAATATCACCAGGACCGGCGGGCGGTGGATGGGTTTGCACCACGGGTTTACGAGTTCCGGTTCATCTCCCGCACAGGCGAAGTGAGGCATTGCATCAACTATGTTGCGATGATCCCTGGCACTTCACGGAGCGTGGCCTCGGTCGTGAATATCCATGACCGGGTACTAGCCGAACAGGATTATCGCAGCATCTTTGAAAATATCCAGGATGTCTTTTACCGGACCGATGCAGAAGGAAGACTCATCCTTGCAAGCCCGTCCGGCGCAAAAATTCTCGGGTACGATTCCATTGAAGAGATTTACGGGAAGGATATTGCCCTGTCCCTGTATGAAAAGCCCGAAGACAGGCAGAAGTTTTTACAGGAAATCGAACAGAAAGGGCAGGTTTCAAACTTTGAGGTGCGAATTAAACGGAAAGACGGCACCCCCATGACCATTCTTGCAAGCAGCCATAAGTATTACGATGCATCCGGCACGTTCCGCGGCATTGAAGGAATCCTGCGGGATATTACCGACCGCAAGGATGTAGCGGAGGAACTCAAAGCCTCTGAGACCCTGTACCGCGCAATTTTTGATTATACCCTTGCTGCCACCTGCATCATCGGGCCGGATACTACACTCCTGCATGTGAACGACAGCTGGGAGAGACTGACGGGATATACCCGGTCTGAAGCAGAAAATGCCATGAGCTGGACAACCTTCATCCACACAGAGGATGTGCAACGACTCAGGGAATATCACGTTGAGCGACGACACAACCCCGGAAATGTGCCGACAAAGTATGAATGCCGGATACGGGATAAACAAGGAACCATCCACTACTGCCTGACGTATGTTGACATGATTCCCGGCACCCGGAACAGCATTGCATCGCTTGTTGATATTTCTGAACGGAAACGTGCTGAAGAAGACCTGAAACAGTCAGAAAGCCTCTATCGCGCGATCTTTGAAAATACCGGGGCTGCCACGATCATCATTGCACCGGATACCACCATCCTCCTGGCTAACGCGGGCTGGATAAAACTCACTGGTGTGCCGCGCGAAGAGCAGGAGACGATGCTCAGCTGGACCCGGTTTATTGACAAGGAGGATGTTGAACGGATGAAGCACTACCACCAGCTCCGCCGCAAAGATCCCTCGCTTGCTCCAACCGTGTATGAATGTCATGTCATCAACCAGGCTGATTCGACTATCCATAATTGCGTTGTTCATGTCGACATGATCCCGGGAACGAAGAACAGCGTCGCATCCCTCGTGGATTTTACCGAGCGCCGGAAAGCAGAAGACGATCTCCGGCTGGCATACGAACAACTGACCGCTGCCGAAGAAGAGTTGCGGGCCCAGTTTGACGAACTCAAATACAGCCAGGACAAGATCCGCGAGAGTGAGAATAATTTCCGGAGTATTCTTGAGAATATCCAGGATGTGTATTACCGGACAGATGCTGAAGGCAACCTTATCTTTGCAAGCCCGTCACTGGCTACTGTGACCGGGTATTCCCCGGTCGAGAACCTGTACGGAAAGAGCATCGCGCAATCATTGTATGCAAATCCGGACGACCGGAAAACATTCCTCTCCGATCTTGAGAAGAACGGTTCTGTCACGAATTATGAAGTTGTCCTCAAAAAGGATGACGGGACGCTGATTACCGTTATCACCAGTAGTCACAAATATTTCGACAGCAACGGGCATTTCCTCGGGGTTGAGGGGATCTTCCGGGATATCAGCGACAGGAAACGGATGGAGGATGCCATCAGGAAGAGCGAGCAGAATTACCGTTCGGTCATTGAGAACCTGCAGGATGCGTTTTACCGCACCGACAAGGAGGGAAATATTATCCTTGTCAGCCCCTCGTTTGCCCTTGAACTCGGGTATGATTCGGTTGACGAGGTCATGGGAAAGAATGTTGCCCGGGACCTGTATCTCAATCCTTTGGACCGTGAAGGTTTTCTTGCCGCGTTACACATGAGCGGCGAGATCAAGGATTACCGGGTTGTGCTCCGGAAAAAAGACGGCCGGCCGCTCCCGGTCCTCGCCACCAGCCACATCTATTTTGATGAGAAAAACACGCCGGCAGGAATCGAGGGGCTGCTGCACATCATCAGGGATACGGACATCCAGTAAAAAAACGGGGGTTGCGATCATCCCGGGCGATGGTGTGCCCGGGACGCATTTCACAAGGTCACGGGTTAGAGGGCCGCAACGAGCCGGCCCCGGTTCTTCCGCAGCTCGCTCCTCACATGCCCCACGGTCCCGGTTGTGTCAGCAACAACAGCAATAATCTCGTTGGTTGTCAGCGGGGCAAGATAGACGGGCCCCTTGTCCAGTTCAACGGTGAGATCATGCAGCTCCCCCAGCGCCAGGGTCCCCCCGATTATCTCGGACGAGCCAAGGCAGGTAGATACCATGGAACCGATTGCATCCACATCAATGGAATGTGCCGATGCACTTTCTATCACTGCGCCGTCCCTCCCGACAATGAGGGCAGCCGATACGCCATCAATGGTCAGGAACTCATCAAGAACCTCTTCAAGCATGATAACCTCCCCAAAAAAAGACATTGTCGTGGAGTTACGAGGCCGACTCGGTAATCACGAATTCACAATACGCATCGCCTTTTGACAGGCAGGCGGTTTCCTTTCCCCGGGCCTTTATCCCAAATGCCCCGGCAACAATGCCGGTCAGCAACCCGGTCGTGCAATTACAGACGGCCTTTTTTGCCGGGCCGAAGGTTTCGGACTCGATGCACTGGGAGAGCCGGACCGTTGTTTCCTTTGTCTGGGGATTGCAGTCGATCTTTTCTATCTTAAACCATCCCATCTGCGAAAAAAGGGACACAGCAAGCGGGACCAGGGTTTCAGGATTATCAAACCCTTTTTTCTGGAGGTAGGCAACGTTTTCGATGCCAAGATCCATGTATGCCCGGTACGAGATGACACCCCCGGCAGCGGCCTCTCCGACAATCTTGGTCATGGAGTTGTGCAGGGCCATGAACATGGATGCCGGAACGATGATGTTGGGACTGTCAATGAAAGCCATCCTGCCATCAAGAGGTTTCCAGTCAAACCATGCTCGTACATCCTGCTTGCCATCAATGACTGATGCAACAAAATTCTGGTCACAGATTACTTCACTCATACGATTTCCCACACCTACCTGCACACACGATTATAAATACGTAACTACTTTTAGAAACTCATTTAAAATTATCTGAATTGTGTTTTAACGCGAAATTGAGCATTATTTTTCAGATTATGATGATCATTCCCGCGAGATTAGGAAAATCTCCGGGTTTCCGATTTTTACTCATATTCTGGTGCACGAAAAGGATTATCACAGGGTCTGAATTTTTGCTCCTGTTTTCTAACGGTACCAGAAGATCCGGCCCGGGCAAAGATCCCGATGCAGCAGAGAACTGGCTGGTGCAGGCAGGACCGGCCAGGATTATTCCAGAAACAATACAGAGTAGCAGGTTCTCTTGCGCATGACAGTTCCCCGACTCAGGGGATTCGTGTGCAGGTAATCCAATGGCGGGAGGCGGACAATATCTTCCGCTCGACAATAATTATTGCGGGGGAAAAATGCCACTCCTAAAAAAACGGGGAAGAAAAAACCGCCTCAACTCAGACGTATTTTAACAATGACACCGACACCGCAGGTACGGGTACAAGATGCGTAAGAAAAGCGCGAAAGAAAAGAAAATGATTGCTCAAGGACTGGTTATACAGCCTTGACGGCATCGACCCTGATGTACCGGCGTTTCAGGTTGTGCTTGCTGCCGATGACGGCAAACGTACGCTCCCGTGCCTGGTTCTCGTTGGGTGCCTCAATTACCTTGGTGTAGGGCATCCAGTCTTCGCCCATCAGGAATGTGCCTTTCACTTCAAACTTCTGCTCTGCTGCCATAATGATTACTCCAGAAATCCAAATACGTCCTCTATCCTGCCCAGTTCAAACCCGCTTGTGGCGTTACCGGCAAGGTAGCCTTTCTCGTTGACGAGAAGGCCGGTGCCGATAAGCCCGCTGCCCATGTTGATGGTGCCGGTACCCACGGGGATCTTGGCAACGGCTTCAAGCCGTGCAATCTCCTGTGCGTTTGCCCGGGGGTGTACAATCACACCCTTGTTCGTTGCAACGCCGGCCATGCCAACGGTCTTGATACCACCCAGCGTTAAAAAGACCAGTTCAGCATCCAGAAACTCGGCAATTGCCTTACCCATGTCCGTGGGCATGTCGGGGTGAACCGCGACAAAGGAATCGTTTGCCATGATCACGTTGCACGCTGCGTTCATGCTCTCGTTCAGGAGCAGGACCTCGCGGTGCTCTGCCAGGATATCCACCTCTTCCTCGGTTGCTAGCCCCGAGACCACAAGGCCCCGGTTGTTGCCGGCAACAAGGGAGCCGATGATCGAACTCCCCTGGATGGTGGTTTCGACAACTTTTGCATCAAGGGCAGCCTGTACTGCAACCTTGAAATCCTCCGGTGATTCCGGCGGAATGATGACGATGTCCCCGGCTACGCGGGAGAATACGCCGATGTTCGGGTCGCCTGCAAACGTGATCGTGCGTTCCATCTTATGATTCCGGCGCAAGTTCTGCCTGAACCTGCCCGTCCTCCATCTTCATGGCACGGACGCGGATCTTTGACGGCGGCTTTGAACTGCCCCGTGCCCATACCTTCTCATTGATTGCCTGATCAAGCTTGACATCCTCGCTCTTCATGTGTTTTGCCAGATAGTTACGGATGTCCTTGATCGCGCCATTGCTCCGCTTCCAGCGGGGCATCCTGCGTGCATCCCGGAGGGGGATGACATATACGTGCTCCTGCATTGCGTCTGCCATTGCTCTCACACCTTCAGCGTGCTCTTACGCCAGTTGCGTCTCCTCGGGTGCGCAACCACAGCGCGCTTGGTCCTGACCATTACCCACTGGGGCACGCGCCGGTTCTGGTCACATGCCTTTGCCAGCCGGATCTTCCTGCCTTTGCTTAACTTGCTCATGTTCTCTCACCAAGATTAACGTTATCCTTTCCTGCCAACAACAAGCGACTGCTCGTGGTGTGCCGGAAACAGGGGCGCCGGATCGAGCCCGCGGGCCCGGATCGCGTCCCTGATCTCTGATTCGTAATCGCCGTTCCGGATCGTTCCGGTCTCCCCGTATTCAACAACGAGGAGCTGATCGGCCAGACGGTCGACTTCGCGCCTGGGAACACCGAGCAGGGGCCGCACGTACGAACACCCTGTCCTGCTCATCAGGCTCTGGACCGCTTCGCGCTGGAGCATCGGGACCCGGTCATCAAACCGTGTGCCGTCCCCGACCACGTCATACTCTGTTGCGAGCGATTCGATGGCAGCCTGGTGGACTGCATTGATGGCATCATTCGGATACCCCTTTGCAATTACCATGTCTGCCATTTCTTCTATCATTCCTTCTCTGAATACCCGTTTTTTTAACGGGAACCCGATTGCACCTGCTGCAGCCTCCATCGACGGGACCTGGCGGAGCGGGTCGAACACGAACGTGTTGAGTTCGACCTCATAATACGTACCCAGCAGAATTGCTGCAAGGGAACTGTCCTTTCCGCCGCTGTACAGCACTCCAGCTTTCATTATCTTCTGGTGATGGAGTAATCCCGCTTTGCAGGCGCGAGCTGCCGGAGCAGCTCCTTAAGCTGTGCATCGGTAATCTTCTGCTTGAGCCGCCCGCTCTGGGCAAGCGCCACAAGCTGTTGTTCGACCGCCCCGGCAAACTCGGGTTTGGTCAGTTTGATGGTGTTCAGCCGTTCCCGGGCATCGGGCTCGAGAACCTGCATGAGTATCATCTGGATC
>JAAZNH010000254.1 GCA_012798365.1 Methanomicrobiales archaeon
CCCGGGGAGGGCGGATTCTGCGTGGGTGACGATGCCATCCCCATCAAGCGTCTGACAGAATTCCTGTGTTACAGAAAGCTTCCAGGTCTTTCCCGCAAACAACGGGAAAAATTCCGGATTTCCCCCGGGATTTGCAGTAACGATAATCCGGTAGATAATATCCGGGCGGGTACCGCTCGTCCTGAGCTGCTCCATGAACTCACTTCCCGGCCGGACGTCCCGGACCATTGCATCGGAACCGGGATCATATCCCCGGGGAACAAAAACCCCGGTCAGTTTCCTGATGAGCTCCGGCCCGTGGAGCGGGTGGAACCAGATCTCGGCAAGCGCTGATCCGTTATTCGGCGGCCCGAGGCCGACCAGTTGCCGGACACGCTGCTGCCTCTGCCTGCCATCACTCACTTCGAGAAGATACCGGGCAATACAGGTGCCGATGGAGTGGCAGACAATATCCACCGGCCCGTCCCAGGAGGACTGGTTGCGCCACGCTGCGATAAACCTTCCAAGATCGCCGGCTATCTCATCAAGCGGCCTGCCGCTCTTTTTGGAATAATCAAACAGGGCATACGGGATCCTCGCCGCATCAAGTTCGCGGATGAGATGCTTCCATGCCCCGGGATGGCTGTTCCACCCGTGGACAAGGATGACCGGGACGTTATCCGGATACATTGCCGTTTCTATTGCCGCCAAGAATGCAAGTATTTTTCTTCCAGGGCAAAACGTCAGAAAATCAGCCGGATATCAGGGCGATTGTTGAAATGATCCGAAAAATGAGGAGACAGAAGAGCTTCACTTCTGAATTCCGCTGAACCGATAGCCGCCCTTGGGCACCCGGAGTTCAAAGCAGGCGCCCTCCCCGTGCGTCCCGGTTTCCCGGATTGATATACTGGTGATGGAGAGGATCTCGCGGGCCAGGTACATCTCCGGACCAGCCTGCCGGAAAAATTCCCGGTCAAAGATCTTCTCTTTTGCATCCGGCGCAATCCCGATACTGTCATCCTCACAGACGATGTGCAGCTCCTCAAAGGACTCCTGGCAGAAGATCCGTATCCATGTTGTCTTCTGCCCGTGGACAACGGCATTGCGGACCAGGTGATAGAAGACTTCCGGGAGGAGCCGGTCTGCAAAGATCTCGACCCCTTCGATCTCAACCGAGAGACTGATATCGCCAAGCCTGATCCCGGCAACCGCCTTATGGACAGCCTCCCGGACATCCAGCCACTCCGGGGGTTCGATACCAATATCCTGGTAATCACGGGTGAAGGAGATAAGCGCCTGGATGGCGTTTGTTGCCGCGATCTCTTTTTGCAGGACAATTGCATCCGCCGCACCATCATTTTTCTCAAGCGCCAGCTCAAGGTTCCCTTTGAGCACCGTCAGGTGGTTGAGGATATCATGGCGGATGATGCCGTTGAGGAACTTGTGTTTCTTTGTTGCAAGCTGGACTGCCTCTTCAGCCCGGACCTTGTCCGTGATATCGAGGATCGCAACAACATGTTTCTGGGTCCCG
>JAAZNH010000255.1 GCA_012798365.1 Methanomicrobiales archaeon
TCATTGAGGCCGCCGCGGGGACAGCCGCAGGCTGTGGAGAAGTAAAACTTCGACTCGCCCTATGGGGCATCGAATTCCGCAGGAATGAGATGCGAGAAGAACCATCAGGTTCTTCGAATCGGCGGCAGTCCTCGTTTATGGGGTTTGGGGGCATCAGCCCCCACCATCTCTCTTGAGGATTTCAACAGAGCAGTTTTTTTTTTAGTTTTTCCAGTTTTTTTACCGGAAATTATTCACAATATTCCTGAACAGCTGCATGTTCATGGATTCCGTGGGGAGGGAAATGCCCTGCCGCTTCATCTGCTCCTTCCGGAGCGGCCAGTCATAGAGGTTCACAAACTCCATGGCCCGCTCGGGGTGGGGCATCATGCCCAGCACCTTGCCGTCCGCGGAGGTGATCCCGGCAATATCCTCGATTGAACCATTGGGATTGTACGGGTACTCCCCGTTCGCGGGATTCAGATCCTCGCGGCAGTACGTGAAGGCGATCATCTTCTGGCGCCGGATTTTGTCAAGCGTGGCTTTGGAGCAGGAGAAGTTGCCTTCGCCATGCGAGACCGGGCAGGTGATCCGCTCAATGCCTTTGGTCCAGAGATTCTCGGCCGCGGGTCTGAGGGTAACAAACCGGCACTCAAGCACGCCTTTGCGGTTGGGCATAAGGGCGATGTCCCGCCGGTACTCCTTGTCAAAGGCGGGGACAAGACCCAGGTTTGCCAGGATTTGGAACCCGTTGCAGATCCCAAGCACCAGGTTCTCGCCTTCAAGGAACTCCTCAACATCCCGCCAGAGATTGTTTCTCACCCGGTTGGCAAACGCGTTGCCGGCTCCGGTGTCGTCGCCGTACGAGAACCCGCCCGGGAAGACCAGGAGCCGGTAGTCGGCCAGCTGCTTTTTCTCGTCAATGAGGTCGTTGATGTGGACGATATCGGAATCCATGCCGGCCCGGGCAAGGGCGACCTGTGTCTCCATCTCGGAGTTGATCCCGTAGCCGCTCATGATGAGTGCCCGCTCGGGGATGTATTCCGGTTCGTTTTTCACCGGGTGTTTCTTTATCGCGGGTGCTTTTTTCATGGTTCAGTACCTCCCGAACGGCGCCTTATAGGCAGCTTCCAGCTCGCTGACCGGCATCTCCACAATCGTTGTTGCACTGCTGATCCTGAGGTTCTTTTTACCGGTGCGGCCGAGCAGGATTGCATCCGCGCCCAGCGCCTGTTCAAAGGCCCGTTTCTTGTCCGGTGCAACCGTGACTACAAACCTCCCGAGGGTTTCGGAGAAGAGGTAGAAGTCCGGTCTCCTGCCCGCGGGAATCGAGATGTCCATGCCCATCCGGCCGGCGATGGCGACTTTGGCCAGCGCAACCGCTAGGCCCCCGTGCGTGACCGGGAATGCCGAGGCCACGAGTTCATGGGAGATGGCGCCTGTCATGCGCTGGTACCGTTCCTTCATGGCAGCCGGGTCGAGCGCCGGGACATCAGTCCCGCTGGCGCCAAGGTGGGCGAAATATTCCGAGCCGGCCAGTTCATCGGCCGTGTCCCCGATAACATAGACCAGGTCCCCTTCGATCTTTGCATCCATGGAGACGGATTTTGCCACATCCTGGTGAACCCCGATGGAAGAGATGAGCAGGGTCGGGGGAACGGAGACTTTCACCTTGTTGTTCTCCGCGTCAAAGCCGGAGAAATCATTGAACATACTGTCTTTTCCGGAGATGAACGGGGTCATGTACGCGGTTGCGGTGTCATAGCACCCGAGGGCTGCGGCCTTGAGCTGGCCGAGGCGCTCCGGGTCATCTGATGAGCACCAGCAGAAGTTGTCCAGGATTGCAATCCCGTCCAGCGGGATGCCGATGGCGATGAGGCCGCGGATGGCGGTATCGATCCCGGCTGCCGCCATGCGGTACGGGTCAAGCTCGGAGTACGCGGGGAACATGCCCTGCGAAAGCCCGACACCTTTTTTCGAGCCGGGCAGGACCTTGGTCAGGGACGCCATGGCCTGCACCCGGCCAGCGCCCTGTACCGGGCCGAGCACGTGACCGCCCTGCACGGTGTGGTCGTACTGGATGGTGATGAACTCTTTTGAGCAGATGTTCTTTCTCTGGAGCATGGCTTTGAGCGCTGCATCGAGCCGGTCCGGGCAGGCGATGGCACACGCAACCGGTGCCGGTTTTGCAAAAACCGTCTTGAGGTGCTTCTTTGGCAGGCCGTCATGGAGGAACGCAAGCTCGATGTCCATGATCGTCTTTTTGTGGCACTCGACAACGCACCGGCCGGTGTCCGTAAAGGTCCCGATGACGGTTGCCTCCACCTCGCGGCGCTGCATCAGGTCCATGAACGCCTCACGGTTTTCCGGCGGGACTGCAAGTGTCATGCGTTCCTGCGACTCGGAGATCCAGATCTCCCACGGGGCCATGCCGGGATACTTGAGGGGGACTTTGTCAAGGGTTACGTGACACCCGTTGCACTCCTTTGCCATCTCGGCAACCGAGCAGGAGATCCCGCCGGCGCCGTTGTCTGTGATGCTCCGGTACAGGCCGAGGTCGCGTGCCTCCTTCACGATCACGTCCGAGAACTTCTTCTGGGTGATCGGGTCGCCAATCTGCACGGCGGTCACGGGACTTGCCGGGTCGAGTGCTTCAGAGGAGAATGTGGCGCCGTGGATGCCGTCTTTTCCCACGCGGCCTCCGATGACGACAATGAGGTCACCGGCCTTTGCCTGCTTCTCGTACAGGTTCCGCCCCCCGGATTCGCGGGGCATGATGCCGACCGTGCCGGCAAAGACGAGCGGCTTACCCACGTACCGGTCATCGAAGTACACGAACCCCTGCGGGGTCGGGATGCCCGAGCAGTTTCCGCCAACCCCGACGCCATGGACCACGCCGTCAAGGATCCTCCGCGGCGGAAGGATGGGATTTTTCCGGTCCTTTGCCCGGAAGAGGGCCGGGCTCTTGTCGGGGTCGCCGACACAGAACCCGTAGATGTTGATGCACGGTTTTGCGCCAAGCCCGAAGCCGATCGTGTCGCGGTTCACGCCCACGATGCCGGTCAGGGCCCCGCCAAAGGGATCGAGCGCCGACGGTGAATTATGCGTCTCGACCTTGTGGGTCACGATGGTGTTTTCGTCAAAGATGATCGCGCCGGAGTTGTCGGAGAAGACACTCACGCAGATATCCTTGTCGCCTTTCTCCTCGCGAATCTTGTTGGTTGCTGCCTGGATGCAGGATTTGTACAGGCCCCGCGGGAGATCGTCATCCATGGCTGAGGCAAAGATCGTGTGCTTGCAGTGCTCGCTCCAGGTCTGGGCCAGGGCTTCGAGCTCCACGTCAGTCGGGTTACGCCCCTTTGCTTTGAAATAATCGCGGATGGCGTGGAGCTGGGCAAGGTCGAGGGCAAGCGGGCCGCGGCGCTGCTTTGTGACCGGATCAACGATGCCTTCCTTGCCGATCCGGGCAAGTTGTGCGTCATCAACGCTGAGGTCCACCATCTCAGCAGTCGGCAGGTCATGGAGCGAGACGAACGGCACGGTCCTGTCCATGCCGGTAGTCCCGTACTCCTGCCGGCTTCTGGTGTGCACCCGGTTCACGAGCGGGTTTGCAAGCGTAGTGGCAAGGTTTTTGAGCGCATCGGGAGCCATCCTGCCGCAGACAAAGTAGAGCTGCGATGAGAAGACGGCATCGCCGTCCGCGAATTTCATGGAGAAGAAGTCCTCGATGGTCTGGCGTGCGGTTGTCCCCACATTGTCCGTCACGCCCGGCAGGAACCCGACTTCGATTGCATCATCAAAATTCGCCCGTGTCGGTTCATCCACCACAAATTCCTGTACAACCGGGTTGATGAGCTGGGAGCCGATCTCCACAAGCTCGTCCCGGGTGAAATCCCGGGACCGGGTTGCGATGGTGTAGACATCAACAAGGTGCAGTTCCTCGATCTGAAAACCGAGCGACCGGATCCGGTCGGTCCGGGTCTTCAGCCGGGGATCGGTCTTATAGGACACTTCGATCCGGTGGATGTGGGGCATGGTACCTGCTTATGAGTTGCACGTTAGAGTACAAAATAGATCTGCTCTTCCTGGTGCAGCACGCGTCCCCTCACGCCCCGGCGGGAACCGGCAGCACCGGCAAGGGTTCATATTGATCGCGGCGCTACACTCTATCAGGGAGAACGATCGCCATGACCGGAGGTGCCATGACCGGGCTTGCAGTTTCCACGAACAGCGAATCCGAGGATATTGATTCGCCGTTCTGGCGGTTCGATATGCATGTCCACTCCTGGCACTCGGGGGACTCGGGCACCAATCCCTCAAAGATCGTGGAGCTGTACCGCGGACAGCGCATCCTCTCGCTTGTCACTGACCATAACACCCTGGCAGGATCGCAGGCAGTCTATGGTGACCTGCGGTCTGAATTTCCGGAACTGCCTCTCATCCTCTCAGAAGAGATCATGACCGATAGCGGGGAGATCATCGGGCTTTTTCTTTCTGAAGAGGTGCACCCGTACCTCTCTGCAGCCGAGACGGTTGACATTATCCACGACCAGGGGGGTCTTGCCCTCATCCCGCACCCGTTCTGCTCGTACCGCCGCACCAGCGCCATCCGCTCCGATGTCCTTGACGAAATCATCGATCGTGTCGATATTATCGAGGGCTACAATGCCCGGACCGGCCGGGACGAGGACAATCTCCGGGCGCGGGAGTACGCGATGGCGCATAAAAAACCGGTCTCGGTCGGCTCCGATGCCCACAATATCCATGAACTCGGGCGCTGTTACCTGGAGTGCGACCCCTTCACGACCCCCAGGGAGCTCCTGGCCTCGCTCTCAAACGGCAGGCCGGAGTTCTGCCGGATGGACTTCTCGATCCACAAGCTCACCAAGCTCGTCAAGGCAGTCCGGCGCGACCGGCTGCTGGAAGAATAACCCGTCCGGATGGGGGGAGCCCGGTAGCACCCGGCTGTTCGCGGTCCGGCTATTTCCCGGCATTAATCTCTGCAGGGAACATCGACCGTGAGAGAAAGGGCTGCTGTTTTTTATAGGGCGTTTTCCTGGTCTTTCGGCGTATCCTTAAATCCGTTCCCGCTCCACACTGAATAGAATGTCGTCGCATGAACGCCTCGAAGTCGAATGCCCGTCCTGCAGGGCAAAGCAGGATATCCTGATCTGGAAGTCGATCAATGTCACCCGCGACCCGGAGATGAAGGAGCAGCTCTTCACCGGGAAGGTCAATTATTTCACCTGCAGCACCTGCGGTTTTGAGGGGTTCATCTCGGCCCCGCTCGTGTACGACGACATGGACAAGAAGATCTGCGTCAACTACGTTCCTGTCGAATATCTTGAAGATGACGGGTATCTCCAGGACTCATTTACTTCGGACGGCCTGGTCCGGCTCGTGCTGCACAAGGACACCGCCCCTATCGCGGATACCGGCTATTTCCGGCATGCCCATATCGTCTTTTCCATGGCAGAACTGATCCGCTATGTCCTGTTCCGTGACCGGCTCACGCAGGTTTTCGATGCGGCACAGGAGCAGTAAGGATCATGGAAAAGCGAACCACCTGCCCGTTCTGCATCCCGTTTGGCGATGACATTGTTGCAAAGAACGGTCTCTGCTATGCCCGCTGGGACCGGTTCCCGGTCAGCAAGGGCCACCTGCTCCTCATGCCCTTCCGGCATACGCCCGATTACTTCTCGCTGACGGATGAGGAAAAACAGGCAATGACCGATCTCATCGAAGAGTGCCGGCAGATCCTCACGGAGAACTTCCGGCCGGACGGGTATAATATCGGATATAACATCGGCGAGGCTGCCGGCCAGACCGTCATGCACTGCCACTGCCACCTGATCCCCCGGTACCGCGGTGATACGGATAATCCCCGGGGCGGGGTCCGGCGCGTTGTTGCCGGAAAACATTACAAAAACCCGATGCGCCGGATCCAGTCCGATGAGCGGGTGCGGTACTCTTCCGAACCCGGAACAGAGCCTGAAGAGGGATGAACCGGTCAGTTCCGGCTCTTCAGGCTCCCGGTGATGAGAGCCCGGTTTTCCGGGGTGAGGGGGAGCGCATCAAGGATATCCGGGAGGATCTGCTGCACGGTCTCCTTTCCCCCGGGTGTTGCAATATACTCGCAGATGGTCTTTTTTCCTTCCGGCGATGCCAGGTAATTATGGAGTGCCTCTTTTCCTTTGGGTGAGGCAAGGTATGCGGCGATCATGCCTTTCATGGGATCCAGTGCCATGGATAATCTCGTTTTTTAGTGTTTGCTGGTAAACCAGATAAACACCTTCGGGCCGCCGGCCCGTGCCAACGATAAGCTTTCTATCCGTTCCGCGCAGAGATTAGTCCATCTATGCCATCTGCGGAATTTTCCCGGGTGGAGCGCTCAATCCTGATGATCGCGCTCCTGTTCATCATCCTCATTGCCGTGAAGATGACGGCATACATCGTATCTCTCGTCATGATGTCGATTGTTTTGACGATGCTTGCGGTGCCTGCCCAGGTCTGGCTGAGAAACA
>JAAZNH010000256.1 GCA_012798365.1 Methanomicrobiales archaeon
GATCCGGGTCATCCGCCATCACCCATGGCATTCACCCGGGGGATATACTGCTCAATCTGTTCCGTGAACGTCTTGGGGTTGATCGGTTTCTCGATGTACCCGTTGCATCCTGCGGCAAGGGCTTTTTCCCGGTCGCCGGCCATTGCATAGGACGTGAGTGCAACGATAGGGGTCGCATCCACACCGGGGATCTTCCGGAGCCCCCGTGCGGTTTCATACCCGTCCATCACGGGGAGCTGGATATCAAGAAGGATCAAATCCGGCCTTCCTTTTGTCGCAAGGTCCAGCCCCTCTTTCCCATCGTGTGCCCGCTCAACGGCGTATCCTTTTGCTGCCAGAATATAATTGACCAGGTAGAAATTCTGGTCATTGTCCTCGATATAGAGAATCTTCACTGTCATGATGCATTCCTCTCAACCGGTACCGTGAAACTGAACGTGCTGCCTTTGCCCCACTCACTGGTCACGCTTATCTCGCCGCCCATCAGCGTGACAAGACGCTTGGAGATGGAGAGCCCAAGGCCGGTACCCTCGTACTGCCGTGTCAGGCCGGTTTCGACCTGCGTGAACGGCCGGAACAGTTTCGAAAGATCCTCAGGTCTGAGGCCGATCCCGGTGTCTTCAACGCTGATGCGCACCATACCCCCCTCGGGTACGCAGGTGATCCGGATATGGCCCTTTTCCGTGAATTTGATCGAGTTGCTCATAAGATTGAGGAGGACCTGCTCGACCCTGCGGCTGTCAGCAGTGACTGACTCAACCCCGGGGGCCACCTCAACTTCAAGCGCCAGGTGTTTCACTTCAGCCATGGGCCGGACGGTCCGGAGGACCTTGTCAACCACCGGCCGGAGAATAAACGGCTCGCACGCAATCTTGAGCTGTCCTGCTTCGATCTTCGAGAGGTCCAGCACATCGTTGATGAGGGCCAGCAGGTGCTCGGAACTGTCAGAGACCATCCCCAGCTGTTTCTTCTGCTCATCGTTAAGCGGCCCGGCCAGTTCCTGCAGGAGAATCCCCGAGAACCCGATGATGGAATTCAGCGGGGTGCGCAGCTCATGCGACATCGTGGCAAGGAACGCGGACTTGAGCTTGTCAGCCGACTCAGCAGCCTCCTTTGCCTGGGCAAGCTCCCGTGTGCGTTCGGCAACAAGATCCTCAAGATGGTCGCGGTACGCTTCCAGTTCCAGGAGGGCCTGTTTGCGCCCCTGCTCTTCTTCCTGGATCTTCTCAACCATCGCCTTGAACGAATGGGCAAGACTCCCGATCTCACCAGCCCCGTCGGTGTCGATGGTCTGGTCAAGGTCCCCGGTCTCGGCAATCTTCCGGCTCACGTCCGTCAGCCGGGTAAGGGGCTGGATCACCGTGATATTGAGACCGATGAGGGTGATAACGCTCAAGAGGACCAGTGCAAGGAGGACAAACATGAGGATCCGGGTAATGGAATCGTTGATCTCTTTCTCGATAGTGCTGAAGGGGACGAACGTGCCGATCTTCCATCCCAGTTCCGGGGAGGTGTAATACATCAGGTACGTCCCGTTGAGGACCAGCACCCCTTCCCGGGTGGTGAGAAACGCGGGGGCCTGGTCCCCAATAACCTGGCCGATATTTTTATACAGGAGGGCGGAATCCCGGCTGGCGATAATGGTTCCCTGCGGGTCAACCAGGATCATGTCGCCGCCACCAACCGTGCCAACCGTGGTGATGTAGCTGGTCAGGTTGACAAGCGTGATATCTGCGCCAACAACGCCAATCATCGTGCCATTCTGGTCAAGGACCGGGGTAACAATCCCGATATTAACGTCATCTGTGGTAACGGCCTTATAGGGCGCTGTTACCGAGACTGTGCCCGGGTGTTCTCTGGCAAGGATGTACCAGGGCCGGTCCCGGGGATCGTACTTCGTGGGTTTCCGGGGAAAAGACCGGACTGAGGCGCCATTCTCCCGGCCCATGTAAACTGAGCTGACATACGGATGAGAGGTCTGGTAGTCTTTGAAAATTGCGATGATCTCCAGCTCCTCAGGAGTATAGGTATACTGGAAGGTATCCTCCGAAGCATTGAGGAAACTGGTAAAACGTGAATCGTCTTTTGTCTGTACTTTGTCATTAAGTGACAACTCAAGGACATCGTATCTTGCTTCCCCGATAAAATTGGAGAGGGCAAAATCGATATGCTTCAGCTGGCTGATGGAGTCGGAGGAGATGGATTCAAGGTTCTGCCGGTGCAGGGATGCCGGGAGCACGCCTCCGATGAGGACCAGCACCAGTACGGCAATACACAGGTAGAGAACCAACACCCTCGACTGGAGTTTCATGGGTAAAGGGGGATTGCATGCTGTAATATGATAATGATTTCCCTTCATGGGGAGATAATCCGGTAATCCCCTGCGGGGTAACGGTATTCGGATCATTTCGTTCCCGGGGACTTCTGTTCCCTTCACCTTAAAAACGCGGTTGACAAGAGCGGGTTTTTCGGGGTTACAACCCAAAAGAGAAATCCTCATATCAAGTGCATTCGCCGTCATGGCGCAGCGGTACGGGAAACGCATACACGGGGGGTATGCGGGGGACATACAGGGAAAAATCCAGGAAGAAGGCGCAAGGAGGGGGATACAGGTGAAAGACTCGGGGGGGTACCGGGCAGGAAAACCCGAAAACACCAGAGAGGCGGATCAGGTCCCTGAGAACCGGTACATGCCATCAGGTACCCGGATCTCGAACCGGACATTGCGGGCAGGATCTCCCGTTTCTTCGATTGACATACCTGATAACGAGAGGAATTCCCGGACAAAAAAGAGCCCGAACTTTCCTTCCCCTCCCGCAATCCGATCGAAGAGAAACGGCTTCTCCGCTGCAGGGATGCCGGTGCCATCATTCTCACAGATAAGGTGAAGTCCGTCAGGGCCTTCCTTCCAGGAAAAAACAATCCGGGTAATGGCACTGCCCCCGTGGCGGAGAGCATTGTGAATGAGATTGTAGAAAACGCGGGAAATCAGGGGGTCCGTAAAGAGCTCAAGCCCCTGCAGGTCGCAGACCAGCGACACGGAATGTTTCTGGCTCTGCATCGACATCTGCATCCGGATGTTCCTTTCCACATCAATCCAGGATGACTGGGCCATGCCCATCTGCTGGTAATCCTTGGTCTTTTTAATCAGGTTCTGGATCACGCCGAGAATCTCAACCTGCTTATCGATGCAGGCGGACCGCTCGTTCTCCGATTCGGCGTTCCGGGACAATTCGGCATACCCCCGGAGAGCCGTCACTTTGTTCTGGATATCCTGGTAGGTGACTTCTGTCATGAGCGAGAGCTTCCGGTTTGCAAGGAGAATCTGTTCTTCTGCCTTCTGGTGCCCGGCGATCTCATCTTCGAGCTGCTTCACTTTCTTCTCGAGCTTGCGAAACAGTACCTCATTGTACTGCCGCAGGCTTTCTGCTTCATCGATATGCGGCTTTTTTTCAGGCAGGTTCTTCGGTTGTTCTGCAAGAACATCGAAAATAATCCGGCTCAGGATCTCGGGCTTCTGGGGTTTTATCACGAATCGGTCTGCCCCAAGGTCCATAGCAAACCGTTCATCCCGGGGATCAGTGTAGGTTGCAGTATAGAATATGAACGGGATATGTTTCAGCTGCTCATCCGCCTTCCATCGCCGGCACAGTTCAAACCCGTCCATAACCGGCATCAGGATATCCGTCACGACCAGATCCGGCGGGACAGTTTTTGCCGCTTCCAGAGCCTCGGCACCATTCGTTGCCGGGATTACATCAAACCGGTGCGCTTTGAGAATCGATTCGAGCAGGTACAGGTTCTGCGGGTTGTCGTCGGCAATAAGGATGCGGGTCATGGGCACAGGGATCCAGAATCGGTTGAGAATCGATATTCCTAGGATCCTATCTAAACATTTCGAATTCATCAGGGAGCAGCCTGTTTTTTCCTGCAGGCGTTTCCCGCAGGAGGTGCTCCTAATGACGGACCAGGATTATTCCGGGCTGATCTCACCTGCACGGAAAAATCCGGCTATTCCGGATTCTTCGGGGTGCCCGACAGCGTGAACCAAAACGTCGACCCTTTCCCCATACCTTCCGACTCCACCCATATCTTTCCGCCATGGGCCTCGATGATCCGCTTCACGGTGGCAAGACCGATTCCGGTTCCCGGGATATCCGGATTGAACCGTTCATACAGCCCGAATACCCGGGGGAGATCCTCACTCCTGATTCCCATCCCGTTGTCCCGGACAAAAAAGACCGGACCACCGGGCTCATGCAGCACGCCCACCTCAACCGAAGGGTGCGGTTGGCCGCCCATGAACTTGATCGCATTGTCGATGAGGTTGGTCATTACCTGCTGGAGTCGTTCCCGGTCACCCATTACCACCGGGTAATGATCGCTTTCCGTAACCGTAATCCCGCATTCATGGAGCCGGGGCCCCAGGAGAGCCAGAGCAGACTGGACAACCTCATGAAGAGAAACGGGAAGGGGGGTGCTGACAGTCTTCCCGCTCCGGGAAAGTGCCAGGAGCGTGCTAATCAGGCTCTCCAGTTTTTCAGCAGATTCTGAGATCATCCGGATATCTTTTGCCGCATTCGTAGTGTTCCCTTTTTTCAGATCGTCATCGAGAAGAGTCAGGAACGCCCGGATACCGATAAGCGGGCTCTTTAAGTCGTGGGATACCGTGTACGTGAAACGGTCGAGTTCCACATTCTTCTGCGCAAGTTCAGCGATGAGCTTCTCCCGCGTGGCTTCAGCATTCCGGCGTTCCGTGACATCATTGAAGACCCAGATCCTGCCGTAATGGGTCCCGTCCCCGCCAAAGATGGGGGCTGAATACCGTTCCAGGACAGTGCCATCAGTCAATTCCACCACATCGTCACTTGATTCATGGGGATGATCATAGAGATACCGGACCTTAGCAAGGAATTGTTCGGGGTCTCGTGTCATTTCCATGACATGCCGGACCTGCCGGGCATCATCAGGATCCTCGGTGATGTGGGCAGGTATCTTCCAGAGTTCTGCCACCCGCATATTCTCCAGAATCTTCTTCCCGCCCGGGTCGACAATGAGGATCCCGTCACGGGAGGACTGGAGCTGGGCTTCAAGGAGCGCGGTTTTGTGCCGCAGTGCCTCCCCGGCCTGCCAGCGCTCTGAAATATCCATGATATTCCCGTGGACCCGGACAACCTTCCCCTCAACGCAAACCGGTCTGCCCATTGTCCGTACCCGGATCTTGTTACCATCGGCACGGATCAGGTCCGCTTCGATATCATACGGCCTGCCCTGTTCAATGCAGGCATGGAACGCCTCCTCAAGAACAGCCCTGCTTTCCGGCGTGTAAAACTCCAGGTCACGGCTGACAGCGGCCGGATCAAAATCGCGATCAATGCCATGGATCCGGTAGACCTCGTCTGTCCACTGGATCCTTTCGGATGCTACATCGTAATCCCAGCCGCCCAGGTGCGAGAATGCCTGCGTTTCATTGAGAATGTCATAGGTTTTCTTCAGTGCATCCTCCGCATTCTGCCATGCAGTGATATCGGCAATATATCCTTCAAGGCAAAGGAGCGTCCCATCCATTGAGAAGACGCCCCGCCCGAGTTCGCCAACCCAGTGAATCGTTGTGTCCCGTGCAATGATCCGGTACCGCAGCTGGAAGGGCAGATGGTCCGCTACCGCGGCTTTCACCCCGTCCCGGACATACTTCCGGTCATCGGGATGGATCAGGTCCCCGTATGCCACGGTTTTGTTATCCATGATATCCTCCGGAGAATACCCGGTGATGGCAGCACAGCCTTCGCTGGCATATTCCATGGTCCAGCCCGGATCATTTTTACAGCGGTACACCATGCCCTGGAGATTTGCAATGAGGGTTGTCAGCCGCCGGTTTGTTTCTGCGAGCGCCCCTTCTGCCCGTTTACGCTCAGTGATATCCTCCATATGGACCATGATCAGGTCAGGCGAAATGTAGGCTGCAGTAACATGGACAGTCTTTTTGGGAAGGAAGTGCTCCGATGCAAAGTCCATTGATACCGGTTTATGGTCGTTGTAACACTGCCGGATCCGGGGGAGGAGGTCCCCTCGTGCTGCAAAGAGATCGGATGCTTTCTTTCCCAGGTAATCCCGCGATCTCCCTTCCGTGAGGATATCTGCTGCCGTGTTGCAGTCAACAAGCACAAAATCATCCTTCTGGTGCTGCCACGTGAAGATGGCCAGCGGATTGTTCTGGTACTGCTCGCGGAACCGGATCTCACTTTCACGAAGAGCTTTTTCAGCCTGCATCTCTCCGGTGATATCGCGGGAGATTGAACCGAACCGGAAGCCGTTACGGGTCTTCATCGGGAAAATGACCTGGCTGGTTATGACCCGGCTGCCATCGGAACGCACCGATTCGATGATGCGGGGTTTATCAAATACCGGGGTACCCGTGGCAAGAGAGGAACGTATCACCTGTTCAATAATGGCCAGGTGTCTCTCATCCCGGTGTTCCGGAGGAACCATTTCCCGGGTGATATCCCAGATCTTCCTGCCAAGGGCGGCCTCTTTCCGGATACCGGTGATCCGTTCGGAACCGGCATTCCATTCGATCACCAGTCCGTCCTCATCAACCAGGACCACGGAATCCCGGGTCGTCTCAATAAATAACCGGAGCCGGGCCTCGCTCTCGCGCAGGGCATCATCGGCCATTTTCCGGGCGGTGATATCCTCAATCTGGGCAGCAAGATACCGGAACGTTCCGTTCTCATCGCGGATCGTGGTGACACGGAGGAGACCCCAGAGGGTGCTTTTATCTTTGCGGATGTATTGTTTCTCCGTGCTGTACACGGACAGGGTTCCGTTGATGAGATTTTTGATGTGTTCAAGATCACCCGCGAGATAATCCGGGTGCGTGATGTCCCTGACAGTAAGCGTGAGCAGTTCCTCTTCCGAATACCCGGTCATGGCAATCCACGCGGGATTGACCGCGAAGAACCGTAGGTCCGGCGCCACCAGCGCAATCCCGATGGGGCTGGCTTCAAAGATCTTCCGGAACCGCTCTTCACTCTCTTTGAGCGAATCCTTTGTTTTCAGGCAGGTACCGGTGTTTTGTTCTGCACTGTCAGGGGCAGTTCCCGGAACCGGATTGCGATTTTCCGGAGGGATTCTCATGGCAGATCCCCGCCACTCTCTGCCCTTCCAATCGTGCCGGGCTGCAGCGTGAACCGGAACGTGGTGCCCTTCCCTTCACCTTCCGACTCTGCCCAGATCTTCCCGCCATGCACTTCGATAATTCTCCGGGTAATGGGCAGACCGATCCCGGTCCCCTGCACAGATAGGTCGAGTCGCTCGAACAGGTTGAAGATGCGGGTAAGGTAAAGGGGATTGATCCCGATACCATTGTCCTGTACAAAAAAGACCGGTGTTTCCCCCTGATAGGTTACGCCAATGCGGATCAGGGGATCCGTCCGGTCACCGGAAAATTTGATGGCATTTTCGATAAGGTTCACCAGCACCTCACGGATCCGGGCATGATCAACATTCACGACCGGAAGATCCGGGGCAATCTCGACGTTGATACCACGCTCGCCAAGCGGGCCGGCAAGCAGTTCCACAGCTTCCTTTGCAATCGTCCCCAGCGGTGTCGGGGCTGATGGATAGACAACCTTTCCGACACGCGAGAGTTCAAGGAGATCTGCAAGAAGTACCTGCATGGTATCCGCTGCTTCAATGATACGGCGAATATCCTTTCTGAGCTGCAACGGGTCGCTGCTCCGGGAGTCCTCTTCGAGCAATCCGGCAAATCCCTTGATGGTGATGAGCGGGCTCTTGAGATCATGCGATACGGTGAAGGTAAAACGTTCAAGTTCAGCGTTCTTCTGCTCCAGCTCTTTGATCAGTTTTTCGCGCTGCTCATCAATGGTCTTCCGGTCAGAGATGTCGGTAAAAACAGTGGCAAACTCTCCGCGTTTCGGGCTGTACACCCGCACCTCAAACCATTTGCCCAGTTCATGGCTGTAATTCTCGAACAACCGGGTTGTCCCGGTGAGGGCAACCTGGCCGTACGTCTCAATCCAGAACGGCTCGGTACCGGGGAGCACCTCAAGCACCGTGCGGCCGGCGATATCTGCATTATGGAGCCCGGTCATTCGTTCAAATGCCTCGTTGACAACAAGGAACCGGTAATCGATAGGTTTTTGCGCTGCATCCAGGATGATTTCGTGCAGGGCAAACCCGGCCGTGATATTTTCAAAGAGCTCGCGGTATTTCTCCTCGCTTTCCCGCAGGGCATTCTCGGCCAGTTTGCGCTCGGTAATGTCAACCCACTGGCACACAACATGGGAAAGCTCCCCCTGCGGGTTCAGGATCGGGAAGAGCGACACATCAATGAACATATCGCGACCCTGCCGGAAGTCGACATCCCCGGCATCGGCAGCCTTCCACGGGATACTGAATCGCGCCGGCGTGTGATCCGTAAAAACAGCGGTTACCGCCGGCATGACTCCCTGGTTTTTCAGGTTGACATCCTGGAGGACATTGTAGTGGCCCACGATGACATCGGGCGTAAGATGAATGGCCTGGCACAAAGACTGGTTCACCCGCGTAACCAGCCCTTCCTTATTGGAGACCCACATGGAGAAGGGGCTCAGATCGATGATCCGGTCGAGAAATGCATTGGTTGACCGGATCTTTTCCTCAGCCTGCTTCTGGTCTGATACATCTTCAATGGTATTATCGAAATAGACTGTACCATCACGAGAATATTTCTTGTTTGCAGTAATTCGCCCCCAGAACGGCCTTCCTTTAAGGGTCTTAAACTGCACATCAAGACCCCCGATTAAGCCATGAGCAACAATCTCATCGCTGATGTTGCAGCGCTGGGTTGCATCAAGGTACAGATCGCAGGGGCGTACTGCAAGGAACTGCTCCCGGCTGTCCGCTTCAAAAATACGCAGCGCTGCCGGGTTGGCTTCGATCAGCATTCCCTCAGGCCCCGGCGTAGAGCGGAGAATGCCTATGCTGACATTATCAAACAATTCCCTGTACTGCTCCTGTGCTGCGGCAAGTTCTGCTTCAGCGATTTTTCGTTCGGTGATATCGAAGAGGATGCCCGTCCAGAGCACATCCCCGTTTTCCACCGTCCGCGGGATTGACTCAAAATGGACCCAGACCACAGTTCCGTTCCTGATCAGCCGGCCCTCCCACCGGAATGTCTTCTGGCCGGCAATCGCCTCCACGTTCAGCCGGATAAATTCCTGTTTGTCATCCGGGTGGATCCGATCCGGCACTGTTGCGGGATTGGTGGTGAACTCCTCCCTGCTGATGCCGGTGATCTCACAAAAACGATCGCTCACCAGGTCGATGATATATTCCGAATCCATCCGGGATTCCCAGGTCTTCTCATCCCAGGCATCAGCAGGACGGATCCGTAGCCGGTATATCCCGGCAGGCTGGGTTGAAATGAGGTCTTTATACAGGGCACGTTCCTGACCAAGGGCTTCTTCTGCCCGCAGGCGTTCAGTGAGATCGCGCCCTACCGCAAGGACGTACCGGGGTTTCCCATTTGTATCACGGATCATTGAGGCGCGGTATTCAGTCGGGATACGCCTGCCATCTTTTGTTATCAGCGACATCTCGGTTGTGGCTGTTCCACCCCGCGAAATCTGTTCCATGGCCATTGCAGCTTTTGCAAGATCTCCGGCACTATAATATGCGGACGGGGCATTTTTTTCTGCTATCTCCGTATCCGTATAACCACTGGTCTGACTGAATGCCCGGTTCCATCTCACAGCTTTTCCGGTGATCGGATCGAAGACAAAGATCGTATCGGTCATTGTTTCAATCATGTCCGAGGTAAATGCTTCCTCAGCAAGCAGTGCAGCCTCTGCCGATTTACGTTGCGTGATATCCATTCCCTGGGCAATCGTAGCTCTCAGCGTGCCGCCCGGCCCTTTGACATTGGCCGAGTTCCACAACACGGTCCTGACTTCCCCGCTGCTATGCTGGATGGGGATCTCCACAATTTCCCACTGCTCACCGGCAGAGGTCGAGCGGATGCGATCCATGGATGCCTCACGGGTATCTTCCGGGAAGAGAATGTCAAGTGGTTGGCCAATAACGGTATTCCGGGACAGCCCGGTCAGGGTCTCGAATGCATGATTGAATTCGGTAATCCGGTACTCAGGATCCCAGGTGATGATCGGTGCATTGGCATACTGGATCAGGTTTTGCAGGTACTCCCGGGTTTCATGTTCTGCATCAACGGCTTTTTTTCGTTCCTGCTGTTCGCGCTCAAGACTGGCAGAAAAAATCCCGGATACCTTGCTCACCAGAATGACGGTAATCACGATGAAACCAACAAGGAGTGCGGTTACAAAGATGGTATTCTCAGAGCCCGGGTGGCGGGCAAGCTCCCATTCAGCAACATTGACGATCAGAATAATGAGAACAATGAGGGGCAGGAATATCCGCAAAAGCTGCGCCTGGATGGAGGGGCCGGTCACATACCTGAGCGGGAAGGAGCGGGGTCCGGCTGCAAGGACAAAACCCGCGCCCATGAGAAAACCCGCAAGAGCGGACGTGATCGCAATGGGGATCAGCACCGTGCCATAGAGGAAAGGGTTTCCGGAAAGGTAACTGAACATGATGGTAAAACCAAAAAGGGCGATTATGGTTCCAAGGATACCCACCCCGCTTCGTAACTGCTGTTCATAGGACGGAATCCGTGCGTGCAGCAGGTGAAGCATGAGGGAAAAGGAGGAGAGTAATATGAGGAGTGCCGCAAGCGGGGAGATGGGCGTGGAGGGGCTGGTAAAGAAGGAATCCCCGATCCGGGTGAGAACCGTGTCAGCAACAAAGTGACTCCCCATAAGGTTCAGCGGCAGTTCGATTGCGGAGAATACCGCAAGGAGAACGATGATGGCAAGGCAGATATTCCCGGCCAGCCCTTTCAGGGGACGATATACCGAGCACGCGAGCACCAGCCCGAGAACCATCCATGCAAGACAGGCACTGAATGCGATAGGTTTGAGCTGGGGAAGGACGCTCGATAACAGGGGTATCCCAAACCGTAACCCGATTATTCCCAGGATCCCGATGAGAACGGTTCCAAGACCGCAGGTAATGATGAGCGCCCGGTCTGAAGGGAACCTGAACCACGACTGGTCCTCATCGAAAGCATGCTGCTCATTCAGTTCCGGCATCGGATTCGTCCCCATGGTGAGAGATTCATCTGCGCTATCCTGTCGTTTGATTCGAAATAGGTTCTGGGAGTAATATAACTATCCTTTGGATCGGGTGCTAAGAGGAGTACAGTACATGGTCGCGAGTCCCGGTATTTGCATGAGGGGTCTCACGAACGCGGTTCCGGAAAAATGCGTGCCATGGTTTTGTGACGGAGCGGGTCTGCGCTCACAGATCAATCCATACCTGGCACCAATTGTTCAATCGGGGCTTGGTGAAAGTTTTTCCCGCAAAGTCTGCTCAAAAAAATTCCGTCAGGGCCTGGTTGAAAAAAAAATCTAAACTTGATTGATCCGGATCGCATTTTCAAATCCGAAAGGTCATCAGACCTTGAGGATGAGAAGAACCCAGGAGGGTTCTTCGAATCGCGATCATGATCGCGATGAAACGTACCATGCAGACTTCATTGTTACTGGGTGCATTTTTTTCCCATTTTTTTAAAGGGGTGAGCGTATGGTACCGGGTTCGCATGCAGGGTATGCCGCGCCCGGATTCTCTGCACACTTGCGGGATACCATCCGGGCGCAATCCATTCCCGGTTTAGCCGGATTATATTTCATGCGTTCCAGGGTACCAGCAAGTTGATAACTGATTTTTTATTACCTAAGAATAATACAAAAATTCCCCGGTCCCGATCCCTGGATCTCAGGACAGCAGCGGCCATAAGCCGGAAGAAATCCTGCCGGCTCACCCTGCGTCCGGGCAGTGCGGGACACCCGCAGGAGGACCGCGGATGTTCTCCTGCATTGAACGAAACGATGACCCCCGGCCCGATCAGGAGTGGATGTGATGGGAGGGCCGGTTTTTCCGGCACACTGGCCGGATACTCCGGCATACGGTACATGGCGGGAGAGGAACGCACGTTGGACCTGCGGGTTCTCATGAAGGGCGATGCCGTCGGGGAAAAACACCGGCTCTCCTCGTTCCTACACACCGGTGAGGGAGATGGATTGCACAATGAACAGGAAGGGGTGCAGAGAGTGAGGTTTCAATGACAACAGAAATGGTTTCCATCCACAGAATTATCCCGAATATCCGGAAAAACCTGCCAGGCAGACGGCAGAAAAACAAAATTTTTCGCATGCCCGGGCGGAGGGGGAGCGTATGAGCCGGGGGCCTCGTTCGCCCCGGGCCCTCGCTGCTGCACTACCGGTTGCGCAGGTCCGGGGCGAGCTGATGCTTCTCGAAAAGCGGCCTGGTACCTGTTTTGATTTTCTGGTAAGCGGGCCGGCCACGACAAGTGTGATCCGGGTTGACCGGGCACTGCGCATCCATGGCACACCCGCGGAGATCGCATCCGGGTTTTCCGACACGATCTCCCGCATCAGCGCTGCCTCCCTGGCACCGGACATCTCCCGCGAACTCTGGCTCTGGTCTCCCTGGGGTACCATGCGGTACTTCCGAATTGAAGGGGTGGACATCACCGAGCTTGACCCACTGGGCAATGTCCGCATGCCGCTTGTCAAAGGTGCATGTGCCGGTGCGGGGCAGTTCCGGCACAAAACGTCCCGGAAAAAAACCGGGTGCCCGACCTTCCCGCTGCAGCCTTCCGGCCCGGCCCCGGACACCGGCGTAGCTATGATTCCACAACCATCCGGCATTGCTTCAGCAGCCCCGGGTCCGGCCACCGGCAGCGGGACTGAACCGGCACCCATCCGGTACCTGAAACACCGGGCAAAGGAGATGCTCAAAGAAACCGGGCAGAAGAAAACCGGCATTGTCTCCGGAAGTGTGCCGGCCAGTGACACCTGCGGGAGCATCGCGTCTGGCGGGGAAAGCGATCCTCCGTCGCAGGGATCCCTCCCGGGAGAGGGATAGTCATCGGGGGCTGAAATGGTCCCGGATGGCAGGGTCCGGCACCCGTTTTTCGGCCGGTATCGCCATAATATCGGTCGCATGTTTTGGAACAGGGTTGTTCCGGATTCCGATTGGCAGGATCCCGCTATATTGCGTGCTGAAAATCAGCCGGTATATACCCTTTACACAAGCAAAAGCCGGACCATACCGGCCCTCAGGGGGGGAACGGGAATCCGGGGGCGGGATCTGCAGATCGCACATGGGGAAGATCCCATCTTGGAGATATGATCCTCCGGGGCCATTTCTACCCCGGATTAGTGGATATGGCACCTGGTTTTCGGCCGGTATCGCCATAATATCGGTCGCATGTTTGAGAACAGGGCGGTTCCGGATTCCGATTGACAGGATCGCGCTGCATTGCGTGCTGAAAATCGGCCGGTATATACCAGTTACCGGGGCAAAAGCCGGATCATACTTGTGCCCCCCCTGTGAGCGGGATCGGACGCAGGGGAAGGAGGCAGAATATTCCCCCCACCGTTACCGTCCCGGATCCAAAAAACGGGAGGAGAAGCGTACATCACATGAATCGCCACGCACCTTCCGGCACATGGATCTCAAACCGGGCACCTTTGCCCGGTTCGCCGGTTTCCGTGATCGTTATGCCAGTGATCGCAAGGATATCACGGGAGAGGAAGAGACCAAGGCCGGTGTGTTTCCCAAAGCCCCGCTCGAAGAGACGGGGTTTGTCTTCTGCGGCTATCCCGGCACCATTGTCAGCCACCATGATCACAAGACCCCGGCCGGCTTCCTGGTGCGAGATCCGGATTTCTGTCATTGCCGGTCCTCCGTACCGGAGGGCATTGTCAATGAGATTGTAGAATACTTTTTCCAAGAGCGGGTCGGCATAGATTTCCAGGCCATCCGTATCCCCGGCAACCCGTACCTCACGCATGGGCAGGATCGAGACTGCGCTATTCACACACGCACCGACGTTCTGCCAGACCGGCGCTTTCACTCCCAGGTCCTGGTACTCCTTCGTGAATGCAATCTGGCGCTCGATGGCATTTGCCGCATTTTCCGCCTTGAGAATATACTCGAGCGCCTCAGCAGGAGGTTCAAGGGAATCTTTCGAGATCGAAAGGAACGCCTTGATCGAGAAGAGCTGGTTGTTGATATCGTGCCTTGTAATACTGGAGAGCAGGTTGAGTTTCCGGTTCACCTGTTGCAGTGCTTCTTCTGCGAGCCGGCGTGCCTGGATATCATAACAGGACCCGATATAACCGGCAAACTCCCCCTCTGCAGTATAGAACGGTTTACCGCAGTCAAAGAGCCAGTGGTAGGTGCCGTCATGATACCGGAGCCGGTACTCCATCTCAAAGGGTTTTCTTGCATGGAAATTATCCTGGTAGATCTTCAGGCACCGGTCGAAATCATCCGGATGCACCCCCTCTGCCCACCCGTCACCGAGTTCCTGTTCAAGCCTGCGCCCGGTAAAGTCAAGCCAGTCCTTGTTGAAATAATCGCATTTTGCCCGTACATCTGCCCGCCAGATAGGGTTAGGGAAATCATCCAGGATCTTCAGGTAGAAATCCCGGGCTTTTTTGATATCCTCTTCCACCAGTTTCCGGTCAGAGATATCCCGGATGATCCCAACGAGAAATGCCTCACCGTCACTGTTGGTATAGAGGGATTTTTTTGTAACAATGGTATGCCGTTTTCCCCCGGCATCGGTCAGCATCTCTTCGTTCTCGTTCACCTGGCCGGTACTGAAGACCTCCTCATCTTTCCTGCGATAAATGTCAGCTTCTTCTTTGGGGAAGAAATCATAGTCGGTTTTTCCCAGCAGCTCCTCGCGGGAATGGCCACTGAACCGGCAAAAGCCGTCGTTCACAATAACAAATGTGTGGCTCCGGTCCTTGACAAAAACCGGATCCGAGATCGTATTGATGATCGCA
>JAAZNH010000257.1 GCA_012798365.1 Methanomicrobiales archaeon
GCCGGGCTCAGCCCTCCCCCCCAACAAAAATGCCGGGGGGGAGGGCCAACCCAGCCGGAAAAATATTTGGGGGGGTGGGTCCAGCCCGGCCCCCCCTCCTCATAATTGAGTAGCACCACCCTTTTTTCCAGCCAGTTACTGCGATCCTGCCATGAAACTCCGTCGAATCCCGTGCATGGATATGTTACTCAAATTCGGGTAACCAGCATGGACCGGGCAAACCATGGAGGGGGGGCCGGAGCGTTTGTAAAAAAAACGGGGGGGAGGGCCAACCCAGCCGGAAAAATATTTGGGGGGGTGGGCCCAGCCCGGCCCCCCTCCCTGCAATGGCAGCAGGCCTTGTGCACAATCACGGTTCAGAACTTTTCCGGAAACACGATGGAGAATTGTGCTCCCGGCTCATGGGTCACCTGCATCTCTCCGCCCAGCTGATGCACGAGCACGCCAACCAGCTGCATGCCAAGACTGCTTTTGCTCCGGGTCTCAAAATCCGCCGGCAGGCCGACCCCGTTATCCTTCACCACAAGGCAGAACATATGATCGCTGCGGTGGTGGAGACTCACCGAGAGGGTCCCGCTCTCCCTGCCGGCAAAGGCATATTTTAAGGAGTTTGTCACCAGTTCGTTGATGATCAGCCCGCAGGGGATTGCCATATCCAGGTTGATGCTGACATCATCGATCTCGACCGTGACATCAACGAGCGTGGCAAGCGAGTACGAGTTCATCAGGTCTTCGACCAGGCTTTTGATGTAATCTGCCGCGTTGATAACACCGAGACTCCGGGACTGGTACAGCCGTTCATGCACAAGCGCCATGGTCCGGACCCGGCGCTGGCATTCGCCCAGCTTTTCAACAGCCACGGGATCGGTGACATAATTGGACTGCAGTTCCAGGAAACCGGAGATGACCTGCATGTTGTTCTTGACCCGGTGATGGACTTCCTTGATGATGACCTCCTTTTCCTTCAGGGAGGTTTCCAGCCGCTCCTCGTACCGTTTCCGCTCCGTGATATCGAGGTGGATCCCTACCCAGGACGTGATCGTGCCGGCGCCGGTGACATGGGGCGCACCCCGGCTTAAGACAATGTACGTCCGTTTGTTCTTGTCAATAATCCGGTACTCGTAGTCCCAGAACGAACCCGTCTGGACACACTGGCGCCAGTCGGCAATTGTCCGGTCAGCATCCTCCCGGGGCAGCCGGTGCATCCAGCCGTTTTTGCGGCAGTCATCCAGGGTTGTGCCGAGGACAGACAGGAATGATTCGGAGAGGTAGGTGAAATTGCCTTTGGCATCGCAGGCCCAGACCCCGAACGGGATCAGGTCCCCGGTCATACGGTACCGCATCTCACTCTCGATGAGGGCCGCCTGGGCATGCCGGCGCTCCGTGATATCCCGGACCGCGCTCAGGATGGCCGGCCTCCCGCTGTACTCCAGGATCTTGCTGCTGATCTCGACCGGAACAGGCGTGCCGTCACGGGCCATCAGCAGGGATTCAAACAGGTAGTGGCCTTTTGACTGGAGCTCGGTGTTCTGGGCGGGGGTCAGCCCTCCACCCGGAATGAGACCGAGATCCTGGAGGGAGAGTTCCTGGAGTTTTTTCACCGGGTACCCGGACATCCGGGACGCGATCTGGTTGGCGATGATGATCTTTCCTGCGATATCATGGATGAAGATGGCATCCGTGGCCCGGTCAAAGATCATGTGGTACCGGAGTTCGGATTCGATCAGTTCGTCCCGCATGGACTTCTGTTCGGTGATGTCAATGACGGAAAAGACAATACGCGAACTGCCGGCAAGGGACGCGGTCATCAGGACCCAGATGACCTGCCCGTCCTTTTTTCCCAGGGTGATCTCAACCGGCTCAGTCTTGCTGCCGGCCGCGACCTCCTCGATAAACCGGGACCGCCCGGGTCCATCCGGCCAGATGGCACCAAGGCTGGTCCCGGTCAGTTCTGTGGGGAGGTACCCGAGCATCGTTGCTGTCCGCTGGTTAATCTGGGTGATCATACCGGTCGTTGTGTCAATGGCAAAGATGCCGGCCAGGGCATTGTCAAACATCTCCCGGAATTTCTTCTCCTGCTGGCTCGATTCAGCGAGCGATGAGACCACGACTCCCACGGTAACAAAGATGTAGAACCACGCAATGCTGGATGCAAACGCCGTGATCTCAAACGGCATGAAGAAGTACACGAGGCCCAGGTAGATCCAGCCAAGGCCGATCGTGAAATAGATCGCGTACCGGGGGTGGGTCCGGGCAAGGAGAATGATGGGGAGGATGTACAGGTACGGGAAGACCTCAATGATCCCGCTCGTGATGGAGAAGAAGGTGGCAAGGATGATCTCAAGGGTGAATACCACGACAATATAGAGCCAGAACAGTCGCCACCACGAGATATCCTTCACGGGATCACGGTCCACCCGGGAGCAGGCCCTGCACGACCGGGAACGGATGTGCATGGCCGGCATTACCGGACGGAGAGGTACGCTCCTCCGCCCCGGCCACCCGGAACTGCATTGCAGATACTTACCCGGAGGACATATAAATACTCCCGTATTTCACGGCCGGGCCGGCCAGGTGCGGGTGTGAGCCTTTTTGGGAGCTGCGCTGCCGGCAGTATCGCGATAGACCTCACGGGCCGTTTTGCCCGGTGCCGGTCAGGATACCATCCAGCCTTGCAGGAAAAACAGCGGATGCAAAGAGGAGGGAAATTTTTGTTTTTGAGAAAATATTATCATGCAGGATACCCTTTAGGGAAATGAAACAGCACGTAAATCACTGTTCAGACACGAGGAACCATGCAGGAAAAATCAGTCCTTATCGTTGAGGATGAAGGGGTTGTCGCCCTCTCCATCCAGGCTGCACTCACCAAGATGGGCTACCGGGTCGTTGGCATTGCAGTGACCGGAACAGAAGCGATTGCCCTTGCAACCGATCACAAGCCCGACGTGATCCTGATGGATATCCATATCAAGGGGGACATGGACGGTATCCGGACAACCGAGAAACTTTCGGAGATAACCGACATTCCGGTCATCTTCCTGACTGCCTATGCTGATGACGAAACCGTGCAGCGGGCCATCCGGACAAAGTCCCACGCGTACCTTGTCAAACCCTACAATCCCCGGGAACTTTACTCCAATATCGAGTTTGCGATATACAAGCACCGCATGAAAGGAAGGAGCGGCACGCACCGCGAGAACCTTGAACTGTACCTCACGCGGTCAGCAGACGCCGGCCTCCTCATCGATATGCAGAACACGATCGTGTTTGCCAATTCCGCTGCTGAGACCATGCTCGGGTGGACCGCGGAGGAGATGCAGAAAAAGCCGTTCTTTTCGCTTGTCAACCCGACCGTTTCCACCGCTGACGGACCGCCGGACGAGACGATAAAAGGCATCCTCGCCCTCGATGCCGTCCACTTCCTTCCTCCGGTAGCCCGGGTCTCTACCAAAAGCGACCGTATCAAGACGGTCAGCCTCCGGACCGCGATCGTCCGCGAGGAGTCCGGGGAGAACCGGTATCTTCTGGTCCTGATGAAATAACCGGACTGGCTGCACAGCACCCGTGCAGCCCCGTTTTTCCTTATCGGGCGCCGGCCGGCTGGCCGACATACTGGTATTCTATCACCTGCCCGGAGCTGTCAAAGAAGGCCCGGATGTTCCAGCAGAAGGAGTGTTCCCGGTTTTTCGGGAGGATGACCCGGCACGTGATCGTGCCAGCCGGGCAGGCCGGGGTCAGTGATGCCATGTGCTCCCTCACCCGGGGGGCATCCTCCGGGTGAAACGGAAGGGCAAAGACAAAACCGAGGACTTCGTTTTCCTTCAGGCCGAAGAGATGCAGGAAGGCGGGATTGGCAAACATGCAGGTCCGGTCGGGTTTTGCACGGAAAACAGGTTCGGATAAATCCCCGACAACCGCCATCAGCCGCTGTTCACTCGCCTGCAATGCTTCTTCTGCATGGATCCGGTCCGTGACATCGATTATCACCCCGATGAAACCGGCAATTGCACCCCCGGGGTCATGGAACGTGGCTTTTTTGAAGATGACATCCCGCAGGGTATGGTCTGCATGGGGAAATTTCACCTGGTAGGCCTGGATCCCGGTGCGGCCCAGCAGCTGCGAGTCTTTCTCCCCGGAGAGAATGGAGATATCCTGCGGAAAGAGTGCCGTATCGCTCCTGCCGATGATGGAACGTTTGGGGATACCGGTGTATGCCTCAAACGCGTTGTTGCAGCCGAGGTACTCGGCTCTGGCATTCTTGTAATAGACTGGTGCGGGGATGGTATCAATGAGCTGCTGGAGAAAATCCAGCTGGTGCCGGAGGGATACGGTACGGGCTGCCACCCGCTCCTCAAGCTCCTCGTTGAGTTTCTGGAGCCGGGCTTCACTCTCCTTAAGTTTCTGGTCCAGGCCCGACTTGTATCGCGCCATCTCGATAACGGAATGGAGTTCCCGCTCATTATAGGGCTTGATGAGATACCCGTACGGCCCGGTCACCTTTGCCCGGTCAAGCAGGGCCGGATCGGCATATGCAGTGAGGTAGATGACGGGGACCGATGAGACTTTGTGGATTTCTTGTACCGTTTCGATCCCATCCATCTCCCCCGCGAGATGGATATCCATAAGCACCAGGTCCGGCTGCAGGTCCAGGACCTGTTCAACCGCAGTTTCGCCTGCGTGCGCAGTCCCGGCAACCGTATAGCCAAGCGACTGGAGGGTGCCCCTGAGGTCATCGGCAACGATTGCCTCGTCTTCAACAATGAACACCCGGAACCCGGTCATTGCACTCCTGCCTGGTGTCGCATCCTACTCCACCCAGCCGTTCATGACAATCCTCCCCACGAACGGGTTGTCGGACTGGTTGCTCATGATCCCCTTGATCACGCAGGTGTCCCCGTCCCGCCTCTCGAATTTCAGCCTCACGGGTTTTGCCATGCCGGGATGGATGAGGATCTCCGAGAGGACCTGCCGCGCCTGCTGGTAATCGCTGATCACGATATGATCGAAGATCCTCTTTTTGAGGGGGTCCTGGGCACCAAACCCGAGCGCACGCTTCAGCGACGGGCTCTCCTGCGCAAACCCGCCGTCCTGGTCAAGCATGACCGTGACCTCGGAAGCTTCCTCGATGAGGACCCGGAAGTATTCTGCATTGTTCCTTGCCTGCTCCTCGGCGGCTTTGCGGGCAGTCATGTTGCGGATACTGACGGCAAATTTTTCTGCACTGCCCCGGGCATCGTACACCGGGTAAATCGTGACATCATACCAGCCCCGGTTCAGCTGGTCCTCGAAATTCAGCCGCTGTTCGCCCTGGGTGACCAGCTGCCAGCAGGCCATCCGGGGCGTGAGGAGATTCTTTCCCACGAGATCGTAGGCGCTGGTGCCGACCAGTTCATCGACAGCCATTCCGCAAAACTCGGCAAAGGCGTCGTTGACCATGAGGAAGGTGCCGTCAGAACGGATCAGGAAGAGGAGGTCCCGTGTCGCATTCACCATAAGGCGGGTGGTTGCTTCACTCTCCCGGATCTTCTTCTCCATCCGGAACTTGTACAGCGCCATCTCGATTGCCGAATGCAGGCCGCGTTCATCATAGGGTTTTATGATGTAGCCGTAGGGTTCGGCTTCTTTTGCCCGCTCCAGCAGGGGAGGATCGGCGTACGCCGTGAGAAAGATGACCGGTATCCCGTGAAGCACATGGATCCGGGTAGCTGCCTCGATGCCGTCCATGGCCCCTGCGAGGTGGATATCCATGAGCACCAGGTCCGGGGGATGGGACGGGATCCTTTCGAGCGCCATCTCACCGGTTTTTGCGGTCCCGGTGACGGTATACCCGAGGCTCGTGAGGGTTTCTTTGATATCGTCAGCAACGATTGCTTCATCCTCAACAACGAGAATCGAGGGCATGGTGTATCCGGTTACTGGTATCCCATGGCGGCACCCAGCAGGTTTGCCGTTATCCGCAATGCTTCGATCTCATCCGGCGAACGCTGGCGGGCGGCAAGGTCAAAAAACCCGATGAAGCCAAAGAGCGTGTCCCGGACAAAGACCGGCACGACCACCCCTGACTCCACCCCGAGGAGGGTAAAGAGCGGGCGCTCTTCGTCCGGCATGACACCAGGAGCTGCTGCGACAACATCGCCATGGTTCAGCAGCCCTTCCCAGCGGAGAAGCCCTTTTGACGCGAAGGTGAAGTTTTTCAGTTCCGGTTTGTACAGGGCAGGGTGATACGCGGGGCAGCCCCATTCATAAACCATGCTTACCGTGGATGTTTTGTCCGGGCCTGGTTCCACCTTAAATATCGCGATCGCCCCGGCATCCAGCGCAAGCCCGATGGGTTCGAGGATGTCGCGGATGTCAGATGCATTAAAGTCGCGGAGACGGGCCCCGGCAGGAGCATCCCCCCGGGAGAGCCGGAGGAGCCATTCCACCGCTGCACTCACGGCAAAGAGGATTGCATCCCGTTTTTTGATCTCACGCTCGATCCGGTGCTTGTAGAGGGCCATCTCGATGACCGAGTGGAGCTCGCGTTCATCGTAGGGCTTGACCACGTACCCGTAAGGTTCCGTTACCTTGGCCCGGTCAAGGAGTACCTTGTCCGCGTACGCGGTCAGATAGATGACCGGGATATCGTAAAGGATATGGATCTTTCCTGCAGTTTCCACCCCGTCCATCTCGGTTGCAAGGTGGATATCCATCAGGACGAGGTCCGGCCGCAGCTCCCCGACCTTCTCGATAGCGATCTCGCCGGACTTTGCGATCCCGGGGACATCGTATCCCAGGCTTTTCAACGTCTCCCTGATGTCATTTGCCACAATGGCTTCATCTTCCACGATAAATATGGCAGGCTTTCCCATCATCCACCCCTTGTGTTACCCTTCTTCTCCTGCAGCTCATAACTGTTCCGGTCATTGCCCGTTGGCTTTCGTCCTGTGCGGTTCATGGAGCATGCACATCCTCAAGGGGGGTGCCGGAAAGCCCCAGCTGTGCATGAAGGTCGTGGAGCCGCGTTTCCTGCCGGTCAACCGGTACCGGTTCGGTCCATGAGCTCTTCCTGCGCCGGAGTTCAAGCTTTTTTGCAACCCTGACCAGGTGCAAAAGACGACTGTATTCCCCTGCCAGTTCCGGGTCTGCACCTCGTGTTATGGCTTCCTGCAGCTGCCGACGCAGGCTGCGGTCACGCTCAATAACCGGCCCAAAACTTTTCACAACCTGTTCCATGTCAACGGGTTTGAGGCGGTAGTCCCAGATCAGGGGGCCGAACCGGAGGATGTCAGCGGCAACCGGCTGTTTGCCGGTGATGATGACTACTGGAATGCCTGCCCCCGCCGGGTTCGTAGTGATGGCCTCCAGCGTCTCCCAGCCATCCATGGGTTCCATCATGAGGTCAAGTACGAGAAGGTCCGGCGTTTCGGTCCTGAGGAACTCAAGACATGCCGCTCCGCCCGCGACTGCAAGAGGCCGGAACCCACCCCGGGCCAGGTAGATCGTGAATAATTCCCGGATTGCCGGGTCATCATCCACGAGAAGAACCGTGTCGGTCATACCTTGTCCTCCTTCCGGGTGAGGCAGGGAAGACCATTGTCTGTTCCCGGGGCATTCCGGTAATGCCGGAGGAGAAATCTGCGGACCTTCTCCGATTCCAGCCAGCCCCGGTCAAGACGATCGATGAGGGTGTCGATATACCCGACCTGTTCAAGGATGCGTTCCCGGTACTGGATGCAATCAAGGCAGACATAGCCCGTGATCGCCTGCAGCGGGTTGCGGATCTGGTCGTTGAGGATCTGGAACTGCTCCATGTTCCGGGCGATCCGTTCCATCCCTTCGTTTTTCAGCGTCTCCTCAAGCAGCTTGTGATCGCTGATGTCATGGTACTGGATGAAGACCCGGGGACCGTACCGCCCGTTGCCCGGCACGGGATAGAGCGAGACTTCGAAC
>JAAZNH010000258.1 GCA_012798365.1 Methanomicrobiales archaeon
ACCCGGCCACCCATGCCTTTCATCGCAAGGGGGCCGAGCTCCGTGATATCGACCCCGAGACGCTTGGAAGTCATTTCAAGGAACCGGCCACTCGCCCCGGCACAGATGCCCCCCATGGTGAAGGTTCCCGGGATCCCATCCATGACCGCGATAGCCTTGTTGTCCATACCCCCGATATCGATAACCGTTGCTGGCCCGTGCTGCCGGTCGGCCAGGTAGACAGCGCCCTTGGAATTGACGGTCAGCTCCTCCTGGATGAGGTTGGCGTTGAGCTCCTTTCCGATCAGGAACCGCCCGTATCCCGTGGTGCCGATCGCTTCAACTTCCTTCATCGTGATGCCGGCCTCTTTAAGGGCATTGTCGATGACATCGTGGGCGCTTTTCATGACCTCGGTTGTCGGGGTCCAGCCGGTCCCGATAATCTGGTTATCCTTCATGACAACGGCCTTGGTAGTGGAGGAGCCCGAGTCAACCCCGAGGGTGATCCCCTGCTGCTCCTCGCGGGCGAGAAGTGCTCTCCGGCGGGCGATTGTCGTAAGGGCCTCCATTCGTGTCAGGAGAGTTCCTGCGGTTGTCCGCTCGGTGAACGAATAACTGACAACCGGCAGTTTCGAGTTTTCGTGGATATAGCGCCGGAGTTCATTCCTGACAATGGCGGCCTCGGCACACCGGAAGCAGGTAGCGATGAAGACCGCATCGGCATCCACCCGGCCGTCCACAAGGGCCTTTGCCCGGGCGATGGCAAGTTTCAGGTCCGGGCTCTTCACGTCAAGCCCGAAGGCATCGAAGTCGCGCCGGATGTCCTTGAGCGCGATATCCGGGAAGAAGATCTCGCCGTTCACCTCTTTTGCGGCAGTGTTGATCTCGTTCTGTACCCCGGAGTAATCCGGGCCGCAGGAGAGCTGGGCGATGCGGACCGGGGGAGTCATTTCGCACCTCCGAGGCTGTCAAGGAATTTTTTGATCGCTGCAACGAACCTGACCCCCTCCTCCTCGCTCTTGGGGTAATTCAGGTCAAGTTTCGGGATATCCTTCTCCCGCAGCAGGAACTTGATGAGTTCGTTTGTCCGGGCGCAGCCCATGCAGCCGAATGAGAGGTCTGCATCGTTGATGATGATGGCCGCTTCGCATGCCTCGATCATGGGTCCGTACAGGGACATCCTGCCCCGAACCCCGGCCGGGACCTCGACGGCTGCCCATTTCAGTCCCTTCTTGGGCTCTTCGGGCGTGATCTGGAGTGGCGGGGATTCGAGTCCCGGTGTCTGGATGCGTTCACGGACGGCAACCGCTGACGAGAGCGGGGTATGGCCAAACCGTGCCACCATGTCAGAGAGGATCAGGCTCGTTGCGGGATAGATAAACACTTTTACCATAAATCAGGACTCCTGGGATTCCATGAGTTTTTTGAGTTTTTCAATATCGAGGGCATGAGGCTGCAGGGGATCGTCCGGGGGAGGAATGGAAGAAAGATCCCGTTTTTTGATCTCCTCAAGGCCATGCGACACATACGGGATGATAGTCATCTCGTATTCGATTCCATGGTAGCCGGGGCGAGCGCCGCCAAGGTTCGCCCGGCACCGCCGTGCATCGCCGGGAGGGAATCCCCGGTCTTTCACGAAGATATGATCGGGATCGGCTTTACGGATCTCGGCAATGACCCGGTCGACATCTGTCTCCGGCCCGTTGATGACAAGACCAAAGCAGGTCTCCTTGATCATGACCCCGTTTGCTATCTCGTATGCCCTGACGGCCAGATCCGCGGGGGTGATCTCAAATGACTCCACGATAACGTACCGGGTTACCGTACCAGCATAGACTGGCGTGTACCTGGTCATCGCCGCACCTCCCGGACATAGATCGTTTCCCGTTCTTTGAGTTTTCTGAGTTTGTCGGTATCGATGACGCGGCCGATGATATTCGTCCCTTCAAACGGTTCCGATGTCGGCCCGAATTCCTTGTTCGCCGAGAGCCTGACCCCGATAAGGCCGGCTCCTTTGCGCGAATCATTGGTGATGGCAAGGGCCGCGGGGGGCGATTCGTCAACAGGCAGGTTCTCCGGGGTGATCTTGGTCCCGGAAGCGATCTTAGGCTTGAAGAGGACCACATCGTCAAACTTAAAAAAGACCGGCATCATGCCGGCATCATGCTCCCGCAGGCCGGTGAAGCGGCGGAAGACCTCGCAGCTCATGGGAGCCTTTGCCTCATCGAGCTCGATATCGATGACCTTATCCGAAGGCGCCGTCGTCACGATCACTTTTTTCTCATGAAGTACATCGAGAGTGGTGCCCGGCTCCTGCGATACAACGATCCTTCCCTCGCCTTCCTTATCCACGACAAGGGCGACCCCGTACCTCAGTGCAATCTCCCGTGCTTTTTCCAGCGGCAACCCGAGCAGGTCGATGCGTTCCGGCTGCAGCCTGACCGCGAGATGGTCCTTTGCTTTTGCAATCCGGACCAGCTCGATCCCGTGGATTACCTGCCCGACAACACTGTGGACAAGGCTTGCAGGAACATCGGCCCGGTAGATATACACGCCGCCGGCCGTTTTCCCGTCCGTCCTGACCGTGACCGCGCCCTCCCGTCGGGGTCTGCGGTGCTCTTTTGGCACATCCTCGGACCCGGCAAGGTGTGGATCGAGAATATGGGTGCTTGTGGCACGGCCGACCGAAAACTGCCCCCGCTGGAGTGCAAGGAGCAGGTGTTCCACGCTTCCTGCGGCCTCAATGGAGATCTTGTCCGGCGAATACCCCTGGGCCACAATCCGGATATATGTGACAACATGCATCCCGTCCTCGAGAATGAGGTCGGGATCGGTGGTGGTGAATGAGCGGCTGGTGTCCGCCCAGCTGATAACCGGTTCGACCGTGGTGACCCGGTCACCGGCAACAAAGCGATCAAGGACACCTCTCCCGCTCACCACCCTTCCGATAACTCCCCCGTCCGCCCCGGCCCCGTGATCCGCTGAATGCCTGCTTCTGGCGAAGATGAGGTACGACCGGGCCGGATCATATCCCCCGCATCCAAGGATGACATCCCCCCGTTCATAGAGGTGAGGCTTCCGGTCCGGGGTGAAAGTCGCGGGAAACGGACCGAATGCCGCCGCATACCGGTCGCCCCAGTGCAGGAGAAGACCCGCTGCTGATTCCGGTGACAGGAACCGGGTGCCCTGGCCGGACGATTCTATCGTCACTTCTCCTGCAGTTGTACTGAGGGTGAGGCTGCCGGTTGCGGACTGCTCTTTTGTCGCAGGGCGGATGATACCGACAGCACAGCCTTCTGGATGATCCTTCAGGAAAGTTGCGAGCCGGGTACCCTCAGGAAGGTCCCGCTTCTCGCCATCAATGGTTATTGTCACCATGACCGGCCTCAGGCTGCCGGCTGGCTCATCACTTTGCGCTCTTCTTCGGTCAGGATTGCAAGGACCTCGGAAGTCTTCCCGATCTGGACGATCTTGCCGCCCCGCATCAGCGCTATCCGGTCACAGATATCCCGCACGAACTCCATGTCGTGCGATACCACAATGAAGGTCTCATCCATCTCCTCGCGGGAGTGCAGGATAGAGTGTTTCACATCGATCTTGGTGATCGGGTCCATGGTACCGGTGGGTTCGTCAAGGATAACGATCCGCGGTTCCCGGATAAGCACCTGAGCGAGAGCTACGCGGTGCCGTTCCCCCTCCGACAGCTGGGCGGGCATCCGGTTGAGAATCTCGGCACTTTTCTCCTCGGTAAACCCTGCCATCCTGAGCGTGACAAGCGCCTTACGCATGGCTAGCTCCTTGGGGAATTCAAGGCCGATAGCATCGGTCAGGTTATCGAGCACCGTCCGGTGGGGAAAGAGATCGTACTCCTGGTGGAGCAGGCCGATGTAGCCGGTAGCCCGGCCCCGCTGGTCGATACCGGGCTTGGTCATGTCAATCCATTCGTCCCCGATACGGACATTGATCTCGCCGCTTGTCGGCTCGATGAGCCCGGCCATGATCCCGGAAAGGGTGGTCTTTCCTGCCCCGCTCTTCCCTATGATGCCGAAGATCTCCTTTGCCTGGATATCAAATGTTACCCCGTTGACTGCCTTGACAACACCCCGGTCCACGGAGATGTAGCGCTTGACCAGATCGCGGGCAGAGACGATATTGTCGCCCAGTTCCGCCTCATCAAACGTCTCGGTGTCATCGTATCCCTTCATGAACTCGGCGATGACTTCCTTTGGTGTCCCTATCTTCGTGATGCTGCCATTGACCAGCAGGATTGCCCGGTGGGCAACATCTTCGATAACCTGTGAGAAATGCGAGGTGACGACAATACCCATATTGTTTGTCTTTGCGGCATCCGTCAGCATGGCATGGACCACTTTTGCTGTGCCCGGGTCAAGAGTGCCGGTCGGTTCATCGGCAAAGAGCATAACCGGCTCCTTTGCCAGCTGCCGGGCAAGGACGACCCGCTGTTTCTCCCCGCCGGAGAGGTCACGGGCAATATGCATCATGCGGTGGGAGAGCTTCACCTGGTCGATGAGGTCTGCGGCCCGGCTGATGGCTTTCTCGGGAGGGTAACTGATATCGTCAAGTGCATGCAGGACATTCTCGATGACCCGGTCGTCACCGTACAGGGCAAACGTGCGCTGGAACATAATCGCGGTCCTGCGCATCACGCGCCGCTTGAGATCTTCGTTCTTCTCGTTCCAGAGATCAACATCCTGCGGGGCAAGTTTTGCACCGCAGTGCGGGCAGGGCTTTCCCAGTGAACTGGAAACGTCCATGTGTTCGCAGGACGGGCATGCAGCCATGTGGTAGATGATCTTCCCGCTGGTCGGAGGCTGCTCCACGCCCCGGATGAGATGCATCAGCACCGTCTTGCCTGCGCCGCTCCTGCCGATAATCCCGAGGATTTCACCCTCGGCAATCTCAAAAGAGATATTCTTGAGAACCTTCTCGCCATCAAAATCCATGCTGAGGTTCTCGACCGTGATCAGTGGAGCTTTCATAGTACCCTTGTATCTAATGTAGCAGAGGTCGCATATTACCTTTTATATCATGCACCGCAGGCGTCACGATCGCAAACCCGGGTTGTGTTCAGGATCTCCCGGACAATGGGCACGACTTCAGATACGCTCCTGACAACATGGTCGGCCTCTTTGTAGAGATCCTCCGGCCGCTCGCCCGGCTGCTGGATGGTCAGGACGGCGATATCGGCATTCTGCATGGCACACAGGTCATTGATCCCGTCACCGACCATGAGCACCCGGTCATACTCTTTCCTCAGGTCGGTCACAATCTGGGCTTTGACCGTGGGTGTTGCCACCCCGTATACCCGGTCGCGGGGGATGCCGAGATGGTCAGCCATCTTCTCGAGCTTGGTGACCCGGTCACCCGATGCAATGAATGTCGGAACCCCCATGCGGTGAAGGGCGCTGATGGTCTCTTTTGCCCCCTCAAACGGCCATCCCCCGGCCGTAATGGTGAACTCGATTCCTTCCTTTGCCATGTTGATGATGGCCCCGCTGTTGAGCGTCAGCATCGCCTCTTTCCGGCAGACGCCCCAGACATTCCGGATGCATTCCTGCAGATCGCCGACCCGGCACCGTTTGTCCGTATAAAGCAGGTCGCCGATTTCGTCTGCGGTGGTGATCTTCCTCGTGCAGCTGATCCCAAACCTGATGTTGTGTTCTACCAGGTATTCTGAAAGGAGCGTGTCCGGCTCCGTTGCGATCAGGTCCTTGGAATGGACGGGCAGGACGATGAGGACCCGGTCCGGGGAACTGTACGTCAGTGTTGTGGTCTCGATTCCGGGGAGCAGTTTCTTATGGCAGATATCTTTTGCAACCCGGTAGGTGGAAAGGAGCGTACCGGCACTGTCAAATACTACGGCAATGGACACAGGATCACCCGGGATAACCTTATTTTAGGATTGGCGTTCACATTCAGTCACTGATTGCGATGATCGTACCTGAAACTGCAGAGAAGATAAAGAGCATGGAGATCCGGGGGGCGGGAAGGATTGCCCGGGCAGTTGCCGGTGCGCTCAGCGACCATGCCCGCGACCTGAACACCCCGTCGTATGAGGCATTCCGGAAGGAGATGGTCACGGCCGCTGAAACCCTGGTTGCGACACGGCCGACGGCAGTCTCCCTCCCCAACGCTGTCCATATTGTCATGAACGGCCTTGACAAGGCCACGACCCTAAAAGAGGCGCGTTCCGGCATCATCCGGCGTGCGGAAGACTTCATTACATCCTCCACGCAGGCAGTAG
>JAAZNH010000259.1 GCA_012798365.1 Methanomicrobiales archaeon
ATCGGTCGGGAGGCGGTTTGACGCGGGGGCAGGGCTGAACCTCCTCGATATATAAACAGGTCCCGGCCTATACCTTTTTGTACCCTGCCGACTACCTATCTCCCATATACGGGGGGGTTTGGAACGGTCCTTTCTATTACCGAACAAGACGGCATTCCGGTAGTCGGCCTGCCCCGCCGTTTTGATGCCGACACCACGCAGGCTGCCGAGAGCGAACTCAGGCCGGTCCTCGAACGGCACCCAAAGCGGCTCCTCTTTGATTTTGAGAAGACCGAATACATCTCAAGTGCTGGTGTGAGGGTGATCCTCGCCACCTCAAAGACACTCAAAGAGACCGATGGCGTGATCGCCCTGTGCACGCTCGGGAGGGAGACCCGGTATGTGCTTGAGATAACCGGGTTTACCAAATTTTTAACTATCTTTCCGGACCGGGAAAAAGCCCTGAAGCACTGGCGCAAAGAAAAGGAGTAAGAAGGTACGCCGGGGCCGGGAAACACGGGGGCGGGTCAGTCCCTGCGTTCACCGAGATAATAGCCGATCAGGAGCATGAACGCACCGACCGCTACAAGGCCGTACGCCTGCAGTTCATCCCCCACCGGCGGGGTCATCACGACCCATATCCCGTCAGCAATAACGAATACGGCAAGGAGTACGAGCCCGATCATGAAGAGGTTATGCTTGTCCATACCTTACCGGTGTTTTTTTCCCAGATAATAGTTTACCCGCACACCGGCGCCGGTTTTTTACCAACGAAGCGGAAATTACCCGCCCGCAGGTTACGGCCCGGACCGGCAGGCCTGTCGTGGCACCCGGATCTCAAACCGGGCCCCCTCACCCTCGTTCCCCACCTCATGGATGGCAATTTCCGTGATGCCCAGGATCTCCCGGACAAAGAAGAGGCCATAGCCGGAGTTCCTGCCATATCCCCGGTCAAAGATCGCTTCCTTCTCATCAGCGGGAATGCCGCACCCGTTGTCGCTGAACAGGATCACGCAGCCATCATCCGTTTCCCGCACCTCGATCCGGATGGCAGTCATGCCCTCTCCGCCGTGGCGCAGGGCATTGTCGAAAAGGTTGTAAAACACCTTGAAGAGGAGCGAGTCCGCGTACACCTCAGTAGATTCCATACCCGTTGTCTCAAGGGCCCGGCCTGCAAAATCAAGCCCGTGTGCTGCATCCTTCACGCAGCGGGCAAGGTTCTGCCAGACCGGGGGCTTGACACCCAGGCTCTGGTACTCCTTGGTGAAGGAGATCTGGCGTTCAATGGCGCCGGCAACCCCTTCTTCACTCTCGATGAACTCAAGGGTGGCTGCCGGGTCAGAGAGGGTCTCCCTCGATAAGGAGAGGAGCGCTTTGAGTGCCACCAGCTGGTTGCGGATATCGTGACGGGTGACGCTGATGAGGAGGTTGAGCTGGCGGTTGACGTTATGCAACGCTTCTTCATTTCTCCGCCGCTCGGTGATGTCCTGGTTGACCCCGTGGAACCCGATAACGGTCCCGGCATCATCGCGCTCGGTCCGGATCCAGGTTGTCACCCAGAAGAGCGACCCGTCCTTTTTGATGAGCTCCCCTTCAATGGAGGGGCCGAACTCCGGGTCCGTGGACTCCAGCGCTTCGACGATCGTGTCAAGGAGCCGACTCGCGTACGAGGGTGCGGTATAGCGCTCGATGAAGGTCCGGGCCGCCATTTGGTACCCGCGGGCATCCTGGGCGGTCATGCCGTGCATGGCATAGAACGCGTCATTGAAGAGGAAGGTTTCCGATGCAACATCGTAATCCCAAGCCGCCATCTTTGCCATGATCAGGGCTTCGGTCAGCGAGCGGGAAAGGATCTCCAGCAGTTTTTCTGATTCCCGGCGCTCGGTGATATCCTGGATGGTCATGAAGATCCGGGCCGCCTTTTTTGGCTCGCGCTGGATGACACCCGCGGCATGGACATGGAGGACCACCCCGTCTTTACGGAGGATCCGGAATTCATTGGGGGTCAGAGTATCCCGTCCGGACGCGACACTGTCCTCCATCCAGCGCATGACCCGCGCCGCATCATCCGGGTGCCGGACCTCGCGGTTGATCCGGTCGGCATCGAATGTCTCGGACCGGTCGTACTGCAGCAGGTCATAGATCCCGTCCGACCACTGGACTTCCCCGGTGCCAAAGTCCCAGGTCACATCCCCCATCTTTGCCACGCGCTGGGCCAGAAGGAGGCGGCGCTCGCTCTCCCGGAGCGCCCGTTCCTGTTCGCGGTCCTTCCTCACATCATGGATAGTCCCGATCACGGCCGGGCGGTTCCGGTACAACCCGGTGCCAACTGACATCCGGACCGGGATCCGTGTTGTGCCGTCCTCGTGCAGGATACGGAACTCGTAGGATTCCGGGTGGGACTCCCCGGCAATCCGACCCCGGTGCCGCCGGATGACCATATCGCGGTCCTCTGGAGCAACAAGGGTAGACAGCGCGATCCCAAGACTCGTTTCCACGGCATAGCCGGCCATCCGGGCCAGCCGGCTGTTCCAGAAGACCAGTTTATCATCCTGCGCAAGGAATGCCCCATCCTGGATGTGCTCGATGAGGACCCGGTACTGCTCTTCGGACTGCCGGACTGCATCTTCGGAGAGGATCCTGCCCATGACATTACCGATATGGCTGGTGATGAGTTCGAGGATCGCCCTGACCGCCTGCGGCACGGTATCATCAGTATGCGATGAGAGGCAGAGACACGCGATGACCGTGTCATGATAGTGGACCGGTAAACTTGCAATGGTTCTGAGCCCCTCATCATGGAACACGCGCCCGGCGCCGGTTGCTGTATCAAAGGTTGAGGCGTACCGCGGTGTGCGGGCATAGACGATCCGGGCTGACGGGGAATGTGCCGGGATGTGCGCGATCTCCTCAACCCGTTCCGGCGCAAGACCGGCGGACGTGACAAGTTCCAGGTCCCGGGTTGCCCGGCTGACAAGGTAGATCATGCCGCTGTCCATCTGCGACAACCGCATCGCGGTCTCAAGGCAGAGACGGAACGACTCCGGCAGGGAGTCCGATTCCAGGATCCGCCGGGACAACTGCTGGAGCGAGCGCAAATTCTCCTCCATCTGCCGCTGGTCGGTGATATCCCGGCCAACTGACTGGAACCCGGTGAGGGCCCCCTCCCGGGAGAAGAGGGCGCGGTCATACCAGCGCTGCCACCGCAGGGTCCCGTCCGGCATCCGGATACGGTGTTCGATCGGGGCAACCGGGTTCTGCGGGGTAAGCGATGCGAGGTGCCGTTTCATCTGGGCGGCATCCTCCGGCGGCATGTCCACCACCTGCGGCTTGTTGAGGCACGCGGTTTTCTCAAGACCGAAGTACCGGCAGTACGCGTTGTTGACAAACGTGAGCCTGCCATCGGGAGTGAACCGGCAGATGAATTCGGTCTGGTCCTCGACCACGGCCCGGTACCGCTCCTCGCTCTCCTCAAGGGCAACGACCGCCTGCCGCTGCGCGATAGCCTGCCGCAGTTTATGCGTAAGTTCCGCAAAGAGGGCCCGCGGCTCACCCTCTTTCTGGAGGTAATTGTCTGCCCCCTCGTTGATCGCCTGGATGACAACATCCTCCCGGCCTTTCCCGGTGAAGAGGACGAAGGGGACCATGCTGCCGGATGCCCGGACCTTTTTCAACAGCCCGATGCCATCCATCCGGGGCATCTGGTAATCGGCAACGATGGCATCGAACCGGTCTTTCTGCAGCCTGTCGAGTGCGTCCGTTGCCGAAGGCGACGTGACAACCGTAAACTCCCCGCCCTTTTCAAGATAGGATTTGCCGACGTCGAGAAGGGTTATATCGTCATCGACATAGAGGATCGTCGCCATGATTGCGGGGAATTTAATATTTTTTTTCTCATGCCAGACTACCATAAATCTTCTGAAATGAATCCGGGAAGTGGCATAAATCATCAGTTTGCCCTGGTGCGGGATGGGAGACCGGGGGACGCGAACCAATCAGATGCAAAAAAACGTTCCGGGAAAAACCCTCTGACAACCTCCTTTCAGGCTCCATTGCCCCGGCAGGTGCCGGGGTCTGCCCGGTTTTTTTAAAAAAGCAAACGACTGACGAGAGAGAAATGGCAACTGTTTTTGCTGATCCGGATGCAGTACTACAACGGAAGAGAAATGGTTACCCTCAGAGTTTCCCCGGAAGATGCCATCCGCCAGCTCATGGACCGGATCGAGGCCATCAATACCATACCCCGCACACCGCAGGGAATTGAATACTACGATTTCATCCGCTGGTGCTCAAAGACCTGGCAGGTGGCTGACGCAATCTACGGGTCCGATGACCCGCATGCGGAAGAACTCCGGACCATGACCCTGCAGAACTGCGCATGCGATGCCCACATGAAAGCGGTCATCCTTGCCGGGGCATACCAGGACCGGCTCCTTGGGTTTATCAGGGAGATCGAGGATGGGATGGCAGGAGCTGGGACGCACCAATAAGGGGTTTTCAGGCACGCAAGCGGGTGGCAGGCACAAGCCGATGACGCTGTAACCGGCATTCCATCCGTCCCCTGACCCCCTGCAGGGGGATGTTACCGGATTGAACTGCTCTTGACCTGAATATCCAATGCATGCCTGAACAGGTAATGGAAATTTTGTGGCCGGAGTTGCCATTAAGGTGCATTACTATCCGGCTGGTTGATTACGGATAACAAAATAACGAGCTACAGGAATCATGCTCTTCTGGATCTGCTGGATTCTCAGTCTTACGCTTGTCACGTACCTTTCAGTGTACATTGTCAGGAACTACCGCCAGTACGCTTTTTCGGCCCTTGTTGCATTCTATATCATCTATCTTGCCGCAGCGCAGATCATGGCTGCACGCATCATTGAGTTTAATCTCGGGATTTGGGCATTTGCTGCGCCGGCATCGGTCCTGATCTACCCGTTCATAGCCCAGGTTATCGACATGATCAATGAAGTGTATGGCGTGACCATGACCCATGTTGCCATCCTGATGGCCTTCCTGACACAGGTACTCTGGGTCCTCTTCGTAGTCATGATCAACTCGTTCCCGGCATCGTCATTCTTCCTCTATGAGGAGGCCTGGCAGGCACTCTTCTCCATGAGCATCCGTATCACGATCGCCAGCTGGATCGCATTTTTGATCTGCTCAAATGTCGATGCATTTGTCTTCGACCGGCTCAAGAAACACTTCCTGGTACGGGAGAAGGCGTTCCGGCACAGCATGCTCCTCAACCCATGGGTCTGGCTCCGGTCAAGCGCCAGCGATGCCATCAGCCTCACCCTTGACTCGATCATCTTTGTCGTCATCGCGTTTGCCGGCGTGATTCCGGTCATGCCTCTCATCATCGGACAGATCGTGATGAAGAACCTGATCGGCTTTGCCGACAACATCTGGTTCGTGTGGTACAAATACCTGCTGAACAAGGACCCGGGTAGCCCGGAAGTACCTCACCCGTGAACCTGCAAAAGGTCTCGGACCCGGCCGGCATTTTCAGGAACCCGGTGAATCCACCGGGTTTTACGCATGCTTTTGCAGGAATGTAAGAACCTTTGCCTGCGTCTCATTGGCCTCCGGTGAGATCCAGGCACACAGGTGTGTACCTTCCCGTACCCAGATCTTCTCAGCATCAGGGATATTCTCCCATGCATAGACCCCGTGGTAAAACAGGACATCACTGTCGTGGGTGCCATGGATGACGAGAACCGGGCATCGGATCTTATCAACAGGCAGGTCAGTGAGCTGTGCAAGTGTCTCGAGGTCGTTTTCAACACCGGCTCTGCGCCGTGGGTATTCCGATATTGACCGCGAGAAACGGAGGAAGAGCCGAGCCTGGCGGGGGTCTTTGAGGGCAATTTCTGCCTGTTTATCGATCTGTTCCGGACGGAGGAAGGACTCCTGCTGGAGGAACTCAGCAAGCATCTGTTTTGGGAAATGTTTCGAGAAGTAACTGATGAGCTGCTCACCGGGGCCGCTCAGGAACAGGGCCTGGGCAACGGGGCCGGCATTGGCCGGCATGAGATATTGTGTTACCACAGCATCGAGGGCGACAAGTGCATTGATACGTTCCGGGTACCGTATGGCAAATTCATAGCCGGAGGCCCCGCCAGCTGAACCGCAGATGACGGCAACTTTTCCGATTCCCAGCGTATCAAGGAGTGCCGCATACAAGTCAGCCTGTTCCGCGGGAGATTTCCCGCTGGAAAGGGGTGTACCAAGGTATCCCGGGCGGCTTGGGGCAATGATCGAGAAACCCGCCCTGATCGCCCAGTCAAAAAGCAACAGCCCCTGGTCAAATCCTCCGGGACCACCATGGATCGCAAGCACGACGGGCCCCTGGCCAGTGCGAGCATACTCAACCGTTCCCTTTGCGGTTGTAACGGTCCGGCCGAGTGCTACCAGTTCATCCTGTCGTGCAACTTCAGCCCTTACCCATCCGGCAAAATCAGTAGTAAACAAGGTATCGTATGGTTCTTCTGGCATGATGACCTGTTGAACCAGCACCATTCAAGTAGTTTCTGTTCCCCCCGCCACAACACGTTGAAGGTCACGACAAGAGTGGATGGGATACGGCCGCTATGCCATTCCGGGATGGCTGCGGCTCCCGGCTCCCGTAGGGTGGCTGACAGGAGTTGAAAGCCTCGGACGGAGTGCCGGTTGCGCACTTTTCGATACCTATTTGCGTTTACCCCGGCAACATGAGGTTCTGGACCTGTGAGAATACAACCAGAGGGTGAAGAAATGACTGCTCATAAAGAGAATACTGAAACACTCCCGATATCCCATTGCCCGTTCTGCGGGTCTGCAGACCTGAAGAAATTCGATGAACTCAAAGACGGGATTGGCGCTGAGGAGATGACGGAGAAGGAGCTTGCCGATTACAAGGCCGGCAAATGGGGGACGGTCATCTGTAAAAAATGTGGGCTGTCCATCGACTATAACGGATAACCTCTTTTTCCTTGTAGCCATCAGGGTTTTTTCCGGATAATCCGGCACTCCGAGGTCACTTCCCCGACTTCGGCAAACATGGCGGCGATCGGGCAGAGCCGCAAGAGGGTCTGGTCAACGATGTTTTCAACCATCGCATCGCCCGCATCAGCATCAAGGGTAATGGTGAGGTGCACGTGATCGAAAAACGCCGGCATCGTCTTTTTCCGCGTGCCATGGATGGCAATGCCCAGCCCGCGGGCGACAATGCCCGCATCGCCAAGCGCAAGCAGGATCTTGACACCAACACAACCGCCCAGCGACGCAACGAGATACTGGATCGGGTTCGCTGCCGTCCCCTGCCCGCCCATGCCGACCGGGGCTTCCAGGGGAAACGCAAGGCCGGACGCTGTTGTGGCAGTAAATGCACCGTTGCCGGTATACGTGACCGTCATGTCAACCGGTTTCCATTCCTTCCGTGATTCAGGCCAGGGGATCTCCATGCTCATGCTGTACCGGTTCCGCGTGATCCCTTAACTACTCACGGGACACGATGCACAACGTGGGGGAAACGAGGGGATTGCTGCCGATTTGAGCGAAAAAAAGTTACCAGATGACCGGTCGCTGGCTCGCGTTCCGGTACAGGGCATCCCCGGGCTGGATCTCCGGGAAGGCTTCATAGAACTCCGGAACATTACAGGGGAGACCATTCTCCCGGCATTTATTGGCAAAATGGGGATTGGTATAAACCCAGGTCCGCTCTGCCTCTTCCCGGTTCCCGCCAGCCGGCTCCCTGAGGGCAAGAACAATATACTGCCACACATATAAGGACAACTACCATGCCGGAACCGATACGGGTCCTGTACGTGGACGACGAACCGGAACTTCTCGAGTTGGGAAAGGTCTATCTTGAGGAGACCGCCGGCTTTTTCGTGGAGACGTTCACCTCTGCCCAAGCGGCTCTTGATTCCCCGTCACTGTCCTCCTGTGATGTCATCGTCTCCGACTACCTGATGCCGGACATGGACGGGATCCGGTTCCTTGGCGAAATCCGGAGCCGGTTTGTGGATCTTCCCTTCATCCTCTTCACCGGCCGGGGCCGCGAGGATGTTGTCATCAACGCGATCAACAACGGCGCAGACTTCTACCTCCAGAAAGGCGGCAGGCCCGAGGCCCAGTTCGCAGAGCTGATCCACAAGATCCGGCAGGCCGACCGGAGGCACCGGACGGAACAGGCCCTGCGCCAGAGCGAGGAGCGGTACCGGTCGGTTGTCAATGACCAGGATGAGATGATCATACGGTTCCTGCCCACCATGGAGATCACGTTTGTCAACCGTGCCCTGCAGGACTATTTCGGCCCGATGCTCGGCATCGACACCTTTGCCGGAAAAAATCTCAACGATCTCCTGAATATGAAACAGTCCCCGGCCCTTGACGCGATCCTCGCGTCCCTTTCACCCGGGAACCCGATCACGCATGCTGAGCGGGAAGTCCCCGATGCGTCCGGAGACACGTGCTACCAGAGCTGGTCAGCAAGGGCCCTTTTCAAGCCTGACGGCACGGTGCGGGAATACCAGTGCGTAGGCCATGACATAACCCGGCTGAAACGAACGGAAAACGAACTGCGCAGCGCCTATGACACGCTTGCTGCACGGGAGGCGGAACTCATGAAGCAGTACCGGCTTGTTGCCCTCAACGAGTCGGTGCTTGCCGAGCGCGAGGATGCGTACCGGGCCCTGTTTGAGCAGTCGCCGGCAGCCATCACGCTCTCGAAAATGAACGGCGAATATGTTGACATCAACCCCCGTTTCTGCGAGCTGGTGGACCTGCCACGTTCGGTTCTCCTCGGCAAAACCCCGCAGGAGATCTGGCCATCCTATGGTTCCGGCAGGATCCGGGACGTTGTCGAGACGTTTGAGAAGGCGGGGGGTGTCATGGACCGGCAGGAGATGATGATCCCGTTCCATGGCGGCCCCCCGCGCCGGTGCCGGATCTCTTCACGGGTCATCCAGTACCACAAGGAGCCCCATATCCTTGCGCTGATCTACGATGTTGAGGGCATGTAACCAAATCCGTCCGCGATCCTGACTGACCTGCCGGGAGGTTGGGATGCGGCTCCTGTCACTTGCGTTTTATTGTGGCACTTCGTAAGTAAAGGTATCAGGCCATGGACCAGTACATAACAATTGATGAATACATTGCCCGGTTCCCGGAAGAGACCCGGATAATCCTGAACAGAATGCGGGACACCATCCACGCGGCTGCACCGGAGGCTGTCGAAGCGATCCGGTATGGCATCCCGACATTCCGGCTGCATGGCAGCAACCTCGTGCACTTTGCGGGATTCAGAACGCATACCAGTTTTTTCCCGACACCATCCGGGATAGAAAAATTCCGGGACCGGCTGGCACCGTACACCATCAGCAAAGGCACGGTCCGGTTCCCGCACGGGACACCGGTGCCGTACGATCTCATTGCCGGAATCGTCCGGTTCCGCGTTGATGAGTGTCTGAAAAAATAAACCGGGGCATAGGATGGAAAAACCCGGCTCTTCAGATGGTCCGGTACCGGAGCGGGGACTGCGCAAGAACCCTCTCGCCTTTCCGGTCGGTTTCCATGATGGAAATTTTCACATCGGCATCGTACGGGATCTTCACCGGGAGCGCATCCTCTTTGATGACAAAATAGCGCTGCTTGTTAAACTCGGCAGGAACGGGAAAGCGGTACTGCTGGGGATCGTCTTTGATCGTGATCTGCACGCAGTATTTCGGCTCGGACCGCGGGATAATTCCCTGGCCGTCAACCCGCAGGGTCTGGTCATAGTAGGATGCCGATGCCGGATCCGGCGTTGCCTGGGCTTTGCGCCTCACGTATTGTGCCAGGATCCGCAGGCCCATGTTCTCCCAGCTTGTCATGCGGGGTAATGAGCAGGCCCGGGAAATAAACCTGTGCGTGGGAAAGCGGGGCCGGGACAATTGTGTGAATGATTGTTTCCCGGCAGGGGGCGGATCTGGCCGGATCTGCAGAGTCTGCAGAGTCTGCAGGGAGCGGGGATCGCGTTCGTGCAAGGGAACGCAGGGGATCCGCGGGGGGTCGGGCCGGTACAGTTCTTTTTTCACGAGCCGTTCGCGTGTGCCGGAACAGGAGGATCTGCGGGGATTGCACGGGGAAACAGGATCCGGTTTTTGCAGCCGGAAAGCTCACAGGCCGGATCGCTGTACAAAAAAAAGACGAATTGCCCCTGCCCGACCCCCCTTTCTGCATGGGTCAAAAATACCTTTATTTCGCATGGAAGTCACGACGGAAAACAAACGGTTTTCTGCCCAGTGGAAGCAAAGGGGGGTCGGGCAGGGGCAGAGTTTTTCCCGGAGGGGCGGGGGTGATTTTTTTTAGAAAAATTTTCGCGGGAATTGGATTTTTCCGGCACCGGGCCCAGGGGTTGGGAAAGGCCAGAGCATGCCCTGACCATCCGGGAGACCCGGTCATCCGGGCTCATTTTACACTCTGTTTTCCCCCTTCCGGCACCCGGTTTGTGCCAGTTTCCGCTTTTTTCCTGCCGGTATTTTCTGGATTGGCTGGATATGACCCCATTTACCGAAAATGAGCACAATACGCCCGCCGTACACCGGCCAGTATAGGCGCTTTTGGATGGCCGATCTCCATGCCGGTTGACCCAGGGTATGTGCCTTCAGGCAAGGGAAAAATCACCCTGTAAAAAGAGGGCCGTATTGGCATTCTGGGGACTTTGGGGGGCAGATCGCTATTCCCGGGTGTGAGGGGAAACAGGAGGGATTGGTTTTTTTCGCCGGTGGGAGGGTTCCGGGAAGG
>JAAZNH010000260.1 GCA_012798365.1 Methanomicrobiales archaeon
ACCGGCCGTTCCGCCCGCCAGACTGTGCTAAACCTGCCTGTCAGGAAACCTCTTCCAGGCCCCGGAATCCAGAAACATGCAGGAACCAGCCTTTTGCAGAAATCGCATGGATGCAAAACCCCCAGACCTGGATGCCGGGACCGGAAAACCGGGGAATCGGAGCCCCGTACGGGATTCGTTTTCCGCATCTTCCCATGGACCTGATGCTCCGAAGGCAGATCATCCCCCGGCAGAAACCCCTCAGTGGGGCGGGATCACTCAGGCCGGCATCGCCAGCCCGGCCATCCGCCCTCACACCCGCTTCCTGCAATACTCCGGAATGCCGGAACCGTGCCGGAACCATGCCGGGATTATATTGAAAATTCTGCCGTAGTTTTCAAAAATAACCCGGCTCCGGGCACCGTGCCAGTGACCGGCTCCTTCTCATTATGCCGGAACGTGCCGGAACCATGCCGGAATTCCCAAATGATGTCAAAGAATGGTCCGGTCGGGGTGATCTGCCGGTTTAAGAGGGATGCTGAACTGTTGCGGAATGCATGAAAAAAAAGTGAAGGGATCTATTTCTCAATCCATTCGTCGCGTGAAATGCCAACCTGCCGGATGATCCGCGTAACAAGATCCACACTGATCTCCGAACGATGAGGATTGGGAATAGTGAGAACGAGCGACCCTTTGATCATATAGGGATGTTTACCGCCCTGGAACGGACCTTCAAATCCGAATCCCTTTAGTTTGCGGACAAATTCCGGCCATGAAACCGGTGTCAGCTTATGCTGCCCTGACACCGGATTCCACCACGGTCAGTTCCTCAATCGTACAGTTATCGATAGGTGGAATGGGGAGTCCCCGGCGTAACCTGACGATTATCCAGCCATCAATTACTTCCATGAGATTGTGGCGGCACTCCTCAAGTGTTTTGCCCGTTGCCCAGACGCCCTCCAGTTCAGGGACCTCGCCATAGTACGGTTCTTCGTCCGCAATGACGTCGTATCGTGCATGGGCCAGAGCAGTTTCAATGTATTGGATTATCATATGGTTCACCCGGATTATTCCGCAGTACTCATTCGATTATGTACCTGCATTCAAATAGATTCTGGTTATTCATCCAATAAAAACTCACCAGCATTTTTATGAACATCTGCCATGGTTCATCCGATACACATCAACGCAGGGGCTGGTATCCAGAAAAGATGCCGGTACGCTCCCGGTGGTCATCAAAACCCCCGGCTCCAGAGACCCGTACGGCCGCACGCTGACCTCCGACCCGGCTCTCCCAGATACCGATGGCGACGCGCTCTCCGACAGCTATGAAGCAGGCGACCTGACAACTGATGCCAATGGTCATACATTCCGCAAGATGCGGAGCAATCCGCTGAACGTTGATAGCGACGGGGATGGACTTGATGATGCCTTCGAGGATTACCTGGGCACTGATGCATTAAGTTCTGATACCGATAAAGATGGTCTGAAGGATGCGGAAGATCCCGATCCCCTTGTTCCAGTTCGCGGCCTTTCAATCTATGATGTCACAATTAAACCAATACGGGAACACATCTGGACAGAACAGGGATTGATTTTCGGCGAGACCGGAATCAAAGGCGGCAGCATGAACGTTCTCGTGGGAGACGAGGCTGCATCGTCCGGTGCGTATTTTGCCGGATGGATGACTTCCGGGTATGTCGGTTACGGCGATGTCCGTGACACAGCTGAAGCATTATATCAGAAAGATACCATCGGAGCGAGTTTAAATGCCCTGGGTGTTCTCCCGCTTGTCGGGGATGGCGGGAAATCTGTAAAGAGTGTCGGGAAGGTTGTCCATGTTTATCCAGCAAAGGCCGCTGAGATGGGAACGTTCATCTCCCGGCAGATGCTGCCCTATGTCCCGGATGATATTGTTAAGCTGGACATCTGGGACATGTGTTACAGTGGTGCGGGAAGAAGGCTTGTTACGGGACAGGTAACTGCCGATCATGTCCTTGAGATCGCGAAACGTGATGTTGACCTATCTAAAATACGGCAGGTCGTGCGGCTCGAAGGTGGAAAAGCGATCCCTGTTCTTGATGACAGCATTGTTCATTACGAAGGAAGACACGTTACAGGAACACTCGGCAAGGGCGATTCTGGTACAACCTTATTTCCATCCACACAACAAGTTGTCTGGCAAATTGAGGAACAATCTTTTACCTATCCGGGGAGATCATTAGCAACACAAGATGAAATCAAAGCGGCCATTCCGGATTGGATCAATCGTGCGATAATATCCGAAGGCATTACCGACTGGAAAAATGGTCCCCAAAGTGCAAAGTTAATCCTATCACAAGCAGAAGTGGAAAAATTTGGAGTAAGGGAAGTTGAAGTTTCGATTAATGGGAAAAATGGTGTAGCATCTGTTTATCCCACGAAAGGGCCTCAAGTCTATAAATGGCATAGTGGCAGATGGAATGCGATGCCCTGAAGGAGATTTCTATGTTTAAGATTCGATGGGATAAAGAAAAATTGAAACATGAACTTCTCAATGGATATCAATCATATTCGATCATGGATCACTGGATACCTGTTTTTGTATATGTGGGAGAGATCGAAATTTCCGGATTAAAAGATATCCCCGGGGGAGACGTGACCCATATCCTCACTTTTTTTTCTGACACCTTGTCCGTAATTCAGTTATTTGATCCAGAAAAACTCGGACAAACGGACTTTGTCGTCGGGCGGAAGGTTCGGGGAAATGTCGTTACAGGAGGAGGTTTTGAATATTCTGCTGTATATGATAAAATTACAGATTGCGTCACGATTCAGTATAAGAATAAGGGAATTACCAATTGGCGAACGATAACAATGTCGCTCAGGGAATACGCTGAGGGCGTACTTGCTGCGGCCAGGGAGATAATTTCCGACATCCGGCGGATTGCTCCGGAAAAAAGCGCAGATGACGATTTCCTTATTGGACTGGAGATGGATTACAACACGATCCGGAGCTGGTATGAGGAACGGTATCATGCACCGGTTGAAGAAAAATATGTGATTCCTGCTCGGTTCTATCCTGTCTAACCATAAGATCATTCCTCAATCAGAACAACTCTTTTCATCCCCTTATCTTGGCGGATAAGGATTACCCGGAACCGTTGCCATGGACGCCCCGTCCTCACCATCCATACCGACAACATCCACCTCAAAACCTACGCGAAGATGGGCGGGATCTTCGGCGAGACCGGCATCAAAGGCGGCACGATGAACTGGCTGGCCGGCGACGAAGCCGCATCGTCGTTCCCGTACTTCTGCGGCTGGATGGCATCCGGGTATTTCGTTGTCGGGGATATCCGTGACCTTGGCGAGACCATCTACCAGGGCGATGGCACCGGCACGGCGCTGAATGCGGTTGCGTTTGCACCGTATGTCGGGGATGCGGAGAAGACGATTAATACTGTAAGGAAAATCGTTTCGAAGTATCCGGATCAGGCAGGAGAACTGGGAATCCGCTATTCACGCGAGTTCCTGCACCTTGTCCCGGATCCCATCAAGCGTGCAGTCTGGGAACAGACACTATCTGCCCGTGAAAATGCTATTATCGCAAAATTGTTCAGCGAAGGACGCTCGGGCGAAGAGATCCGGCTTATGGTGATCTCTGAGAAGGGACTGGTGAAGGAGTATTTGGAGAGGCGGATTATCGCCTATAACAATGTCGGGGATATTGCCAATAAATTCTATGCCAGTAAGAAGGTTGCAGTACTAGGGAAGTGGATTGAGAACAGTCAACTCTCATATGAAAATGTTGGACGAGCCAAAGGAGCGAATTACTATTTCACTAAAGCCACACTGCCTGTAGATCAGCGATGGCCACTCAATAAGGATTTCCTCGACCTTGCTGGAGAAAATGGGAAAATTATTTTATGTTCAGATCCCGCAGATGCGATAAGTACACCAAGTACTTTCAGAGATGAAATTCAATATTTGATGAGTAAGGGATATCAGGCAGGCCCGGAATATTCTGAAACGATTAATGGGGTTACTTATCTGTTCTGGGATATGGTGAAGGTATAATGATTATTAATAACCAATTTTCACGTGGTTCTTATGTATTCAAATGAACAATCCGGTCTGTTGGAACAGATCCAGCCGGCAATTCAACCCTTAACTGAAACCGGGGATTTTTATCTAAAATCGATCTCAATAAATGATTTTGAAAGTGCTATTATTATTCAACTCTCTTCCCCCGGGCTCGAAATGAGATATGGTGCAACAGCTATTCATTCTCACGTTAATTGCGTTTTCATAATCCATTCGTTAAAAAAATTTTTCAGTATCGATTATTTGTCTCCCGCATTGAAACTAAACATCACGATAAATAAAGGTGAATTTCTTGAAAATTATCCCTCTCCTCCTTCCGGAATCATCGAGACCACAGAAAAATATCAAGCGAGATGGGATGCTATTCTTAAAGGTGTTAACTTTATTGAGGAACTTAATCGGCAATGTATTGGAATAAGGGATAACTTGCCGGAAATCCGAAGGGCATTCAGTCCGGAAAATATTGATGAGACTGTAAGAGTTTATTCTGCCGAGTACAAGAAAACAAATCCTCTTGCTACTGGACCTTTTTGCAATCTCGATGAATAAACGTCCAAGTAAAAGAAAGAACGGTGAAGATACATGGGCCAAATTGAAAAAATACTAACCGCAATGGATCAGCTATTATCGGCGAATCCCCGAACGGTAATCCGGTACTATGTTAAAGAGGACTTGGCAGTTTTTTGGCCTGCACGAACGGGCTGTGACTTCCTCAGTATTCTGCTATGTTTTACGATGAATGAAGGCCCCCGGTTTTACTACATCCTTAATCCGGATATTACCCTTGCGTATCCGGATCTCCCTAATACATTCATAAAAAAATCCGAAGAGATTCTCAAGAGAAAAGAACGCATTGTTTTCTCCGGCCAGAACGTTTTAAAATTTTTACAGATCGGTGAACTTTCTGAAAAAAGTCCGGATGGACCGCTTGCAGATTTACATGCATTATGTTCCAGGTTGCAGAAAAAAAATGGAAAGGTTATCAAAGCATTCTCAAAAGAAAAAATCGAAGAGACCTATAATACACTTATTTCCATGAAAGGGAACAATGAAGAGGAGATTAATGGCATAATCAAAGATCTGGTTTCTACATTTTGAGGATTCTCGGTCTTTTCATTTCTTAACTCACGGTATGAAATTGAACTTTTTGAGAAATCCTTCGTTTCTTCACATTCTACCTTGCTGATTCTCCCGTCCAATTCCAACGCCCTCTGAAGGAAAACACTCCCTTCTCCAAGCCCACCCCCTGCATTACCGGCCGTTCCGCCCGCCATACTGTGCTAAACCTGCCTGTCAGGAAACCATTCCCAACCTCCCGAATCCAAAAACACCAAGAAACCAGCCTTTTCCAGAAACCGCATGGATGCAAAACCCCCAAACCTGGATGCAGGGACCGGAAAACCGGGGGATCGGAACCCAGTACGGGCTTTGTTTTCCTCATCTTCCCGGGGGTCGCATTCTCCGACTGTCGGCCCTCTTACGGCGGGAGCTCTCATGCGGGATCGCTCATTCCGGGACATTTGATTTATTCATGGGCGCCGCCCCACCGCAGCCTTCCCGGGCCAGAGATCCCGCCCCCGGTCCCCGATACGTCCCTTGTTTCACAGGGCTCTTTTCCCGGGCCGATCCGTGAGATCGCGAAAACCGGTTCCGGTCCTGTTCCCTGGCCCGGCACCCGCCATCACCATTTCTGGCAGCGTAACGATACTGGTCACAGCTCGCGATTTTTGTGGTATTCAATTACATACAATAGACAATTTTATCTATTTTCATCCACTATATTATACAATTAGTGGTGACTATGACTGTCCGCGACATCATCCTCGTCCAGCAGCGGGAACTCCGGCTTGCTCTTGGTGAGCGGTATATCGGGCGCGACATGAGGCTTCCTCCCGGGGATACCAGCATCATCCGGGTCATCATCGGCCCTCGCCGGGCCGGCAAGTCCTTCTTTGCCATCCATGAGCTGGCCGGCAGTGGCACGTTCGGGTATGTTAACTTCGATGACGAGCGGCTCTGCAGGCTTTCTGATTATGATGAGATCATTGCCGCGGTCGATTCCGTGTATGAAAAACCAGAAACCCTGCTGCTGGATGAGGTCCAGAACCTCCCGCAGTGGGAGCTCTTTGTCAATCGTCTCGCCCGGCAGGGATACCGGCTCACGATCACCGGCAGCAACTCGCACCTGCTGAGTAACGAGCTGGCAACGCACCTTACCGGCCGGTACCTGCAGACGGCCATCCTGCCATTCTCGTTTGCCGAGTACCTCCGGCTCGCCCCGCACGAACTTACAACGCAGGAGAAAGCGGCAGCCGTCTTCCCGTATGCGACTGCCGGTGGGTACCCTGAACCCCTGGTGAAACAGTTCGCCTCCCGCGATTATCTTGCAACGCTCTTCGATGCCATCGTGTACAAGGACATCGTGAAACGTTACCGCATCCGGTCAGTCAAAGGCATTGAAGACCTTGCGCAGTACCTGCTCTCCAACATCGCATCGGAATACTCGTACCAGTCGCTTTCCCGCGTAACGCAGAACAAGAGCACGATGACAGCACAGAAATTCGTCCGGTACCTTGAGGAGGCGTTCCTCTTCTTCTCCGTTCCCCGGTTCTCGTTCAAGGTCCGGGAGCAGGCCGCGTCCAACAAGAAGATCTACTGCACGGACACCGGGTTTGTTGCGGCCCGGGCATTCGCGGTATCGGAGAACCGCGGGAAACTGTTGGAGAACCTTGTCGCCATCGGGCTCTGGAAGCGCCAGCTTGCCGGTGATGCATCGGTTTATTACTGGAAGTCCCCGCAACAGGAGGAAGTGGATTTTGTCGTGAAGCAGGGCAATGCGATTACAGCCCTCATCCAGGTCTGCGCTGACCTGCAGGATGAGAAGACCCGGTCCCGGGAAATCCGGGCGCTCCTGAAAGCTTCCCGGGACCTGTCGTGCGACAATCTCATCATCCTCTCAATGCAGGAGGAGAAGACGGAGACGAGCGAATGGTTCGGGATGACTGGCACGATCCGGTATGTCCCGCTCTGGAAATGGCTGGAGGAGCCGGCAATCGGCGAACCGCAGCGTGCAGGAAGGGCACGTTCCCCGGTACAGAAAAAGCGGTAACCATTTTTCTCCCGCACGTTTTGTATTGCAGTTCCTGTTACCCGGGTATTCCCGGCATTCCGGATTAAATCCACGTAATTCATATCCGAACTGATCGAACAGGTAAAAGCATCTCATCCCGCAAACGATCCGGAGTTCCCGATGGCATTCGAATACATGATCAACCAGCCCTGCAAGGTCAAGGACACCCTGACACCGGAAGGTCTGCGATCGCTCGTCAAGAACCAGGGCCGGTGCATCGCTCTTGCCACACTTCTCCGGAAGCAGGGAAAAACTGATGAGGAGATCCTCCGCTACCGGTTCAAGGTGCAGGAATTCACGCCCTCCGGAACCGAGGTGCAGGAACCCAGCATCCGTGAGCTTCTGGAATCCATCCCCCCGCTCAAAGAACTGGAGCACCACTGCACGGGCTGCCCGGCCAATATGGGCGGGGCGTTTGGCTGTTACCGGAATATCCGGTACCCCGTAACGGAAAAAGCCGAGGGGTGGCTTGCGGGAATTACCCAAAAGGCCTGGAGCAATTCAGGCATTGCCCGGATGCCGGTGGAATGGATCCTGGACAAGAACCTGACCGGCGGGATCATCACGCAGATGCGGGCTGATCCCAAGAGCAGTTATTTTGAACGCAAAGATCCTGTTGAGATCCCGGTCACGCTGGAGAATGGCCTCTTCCGTACGCGGACCATCACCACTGACCAGGTCCTCAATCTGCTCATGGGGCTTGACCGTATGCAGAAACCCCTCATGCTCCCGCTGCTTTACTTCTCCGGTGGTCTCTCATTTTCCGAGGAAGAGCCAAAACCCGGCATGTATCCCCTGGTCAGCAAATGGACCGATGACACCGGCAAAGTCTCCTGGGCGCTCTTCCACTTTTACCCGGTGATTGGGGAAGACGACTCCACCCGGATGTTCAAGGATTATTTCCGCGCCCTGTTCATGGCATACTGCCTTGACCGGGATGTGTACCAGAGCGTATGATTCGTTCCCGAAGGGAATCATCACTCCACTTTCTTCCCGCAGTTCTCGCAGAAGAGTTTTCCTTTCGTAAGCGCAGCCCCGCATTCGGTGCAGAACACATGCGGGATCTCCGGTGAAGCCCGGGATGCTTCGGTGACAACGGACCCGGCAAACCCGGCGCCGGCCCGTGCGGCTGCTGCGGCCCGGGCCTGCATTGAACAGGCCGATGCCGGATCATCCATGGCACACCGGATGTTCCGGTTCGTCCACCAGATGCCGGCCGGCACGAGAACAATGAGGATGAGCAGGCCCCAGCCTTCGAATGCCTCGATGCTGAAGTTGAAGATGCCGTGCAGGAGGATGGCGCCAAAGAGTCCGGTAAGGATGATGCCGGTTTCCTGCTCTTTGGGCCGGAACTTTGCGATCCCAAGGGCAGCTCCCCAGATGCAGGAGAAGATCACGTGGCCCGGCACGGAGAGGAGGGCCCGCAAGATCCCGACGGCAAGCCCGCCATCGAGCACGTAAAAGATATTCTCGACCGTGGCAAACCCGAGCGCCGCGGCGGTTGCATACACGATCCCGTCCATCGGCTCATCGAACTCGGCATGCCGGTAGACGAAGAGGAAGACGACAAGGAACTTTGCGGTCTCCTCAACCACCGGAGCAACTACCGATGAGGTAACGATATCCTCGGGAAAGAAGACCTCGACGATGCCGGCCGGGATCGTGCAGAGGCAGCCCAGGAAGAAGATCCAGAGGACCAGGTGCAGCGGCTCCGGCTCGTACCGGTCTTTGGCGTAAATGTACAGGAAGATGAAGACGGCCGGCGCGATGGCAAGGAAGAGGAGGTCGAGCATTGAAGATAGATTATCTGAGGTGGTTGATGAGGGTTTTGGGAAATGATCCGGTTCATATGCCGGGTCAGGTTCAAACCACTCTTCAGAATAACCCGGTGACCCACAGCCACATGTTCTGGATCCCCAGCGATATAACTTCGGCCGGGTCGATATGGAGCAGCGGGAAGAGGAAGATGAAGTACAGGATTGTGCCGAGCAGGCTGCCGAGATTACCGAGTGCTGCAACAAGGACGACCTTGAAGAGCGGGATCTTTGCCATTTCGGTTAAGGATTCGGTCTGGTAGATCTTCCGGAAATCCGTGATCGGGGGTTTCCTGACGCGGGCTTCGACATAAGCGCCAATCCAGCCGGCATGGAGCATGGGATTGAGCGAGGTCATCCATGCAACACAGAAGCAGGTGAGTGCCGAATACGGGTGGCCGCCGGCCAGCAGGACAAACAGGGCGGACAGGACACCGTGGATGATGACCCAGAAGAGGAATGCTTCAAAGAGCACGCCAAGGCCGACGCCCGAGAACCAGATCGCGGCAAGGAGGAAGAGGAAGAGGCCGGTAACCGCAAAACCGAAGAGTTTTGCCCACGGGAACGAGCGGGGCTCGCATGTCAGCGACTCGAATGGCGGCAGGGTCGCAGGGTTCTCAAGATACCCGGAAATTCCGGCGCGGTGGCCGGCACCGACAACCGCAAGGATCTTTGCATCCGGCCGCTGGGCCTTTAAGAGTACCAGCTGGTGCGCGATATAGGCATCGCGCTCATCGATGAGGGCCCGGGCGCCGTTGGGGGAGAACTTCCGGAACTCCTCCATCACCATATCGATGACATCCTGGTCCTTGAGGGACTCAATATCAATCTCCTGGCCTTCGTCAATCTCGGCAATGGAGACAATAAGCGCCCAGCCCATCCGGATCTTCTCGAAAAAGCCAAGGGAGTTCCAGAAGCGCAGCAGGGTCAAGCGGATGTCCCGGTCGATAAGGGCAACGGGAATATTGCGTTTCTCTGCCTCCTCAATGGCGGTTTTCATCTCCGCGCCGGGCTCAACCCCCACATCAAGGCCGATCTTTCTCTGGAGGTAAGCTAGCAGCCACTGGACCAGGAGCGAATTAAAATTTTTCACTTCAAGGACATCGTCAACAGAAGGATCTGCTGCCTGCCGTTTGAGGGCGGCATACCGTGAGGGATCGAGCTCGATTGCTACTACTGCCGGTGCGTATTCTTCAATAGAGGACCGGACCTCATCGACACTCGCCTGGGAGACATGTGCTGTCCCGACAATTTTTATCTCAGCCATCTGCCACCGTTATGCCACTACTATTGGATCTGCACCAAGATAAGCGATGAGGTGCCGCCCGGTATTCCATGAGACTCTGCACACTCACAGGCTGACGTAATCGCGGTCAGGCGGGTTCTGGCTCCGGCTGTCATCTTCGAGCTCCCTGACAACACCCATCGTGAGGATGATGAGCGGGACGATCTCCAGCCGGCCCAGCCACATCAGGGCTATAAAGATCCATTTGATCGTGATCGGGCTTGCTGCGCTGATGAACCCGACCGAAAGGCCGACATTGGAGAGCGCGGAGACAATCTCGAAGATCACTTCTTCCATCCGGAACGTGGTCATGTAGAGGTGGAGCGTGATGACGGTTGCGATAAAGATGGTCAGGACATAAATGACTATGACGAGGAGGTTCTTGGAGATCGCAAGGTCCGATACTTCACGGGAGATAGTCTTTCCCCTGACCTTGAACGGCACCAGGACCCGGCTTGAGACAAAGAACCGCCGGAACCACCAGCGTATGCCGTCGAACGCGAGCATGATCCGGTTGACCTTGACCCCGCCGGCTGCGCTTCCCATCGCGCCCCCGATGAACATCAGCATCATGACAATGGCAAGCGGGATCGTAGCCCAGAGGTGCGGCGTGGAGTTCTGCAGGCCGCAGGTGCAGAGCCCGGAGACGGCCGTGAATGTCCCCTGCCGGAGAGCCGTGGTGATCGGGATATTGCTGAAGGTATAGAGAGCGAACGACACAAGAAGGGATCCGGCAAAGGCAAGGAAGAGCAGCGCCCGCACGGTTGAATCGTGCAGCATGTCCCGGATCTTGCCATGGTACATGAGGAAGAAGAACTTGAACGGGATAGCCCCGGTGATCATGACCGGGATGAGGAAGATCTCCAGAAGCGGGTTGTTGTAGTATGCAAGACCGCCGGCATGTACGGTAAATCCACCGGTTGCAATGGCAACCATGACCAGGTTCAGCGCGTCCCAGAGCGGGATGCCGGCGAGCATGACAAGGCCCGTGAAGAAGAACGTGAGGACAAGGTAGATCATCCACATCCGCCGGCTCGATGATGCGGTTGCCGGGATCAGTTCATCTTCCCGGCCTTCGGCCTTGTACATGCGGAAGAGGGAGACCCGCGTCTTCCGCTGCAGGGATAGGGCAAACGCGATGATCCCGATACCGCCAATCCATTGCGTGAACGAGCGCCAGAAGAGGAGGGTATGCGGGGTCGTGTCCAGCGACTCAATCATGGTAAAGCCGGTGCCGGTCCAGCCGGACATGGCTTCAAAGACGCTGTCGGTATAGGACATGTGAAGCCCGAGCATGAACGGCAGCGCACCAACGAGCGCGATTGCAAGCCACGAGAGGGCGACTGCTGCCATGGTGACCGAGAACGAGGGTTCACTGTCTTCATGCGGGATATGGGTCAGGACATATCCTACAACAAGGAACGTGACCGGCGCTGAGGCCATCGGAAGGAGGAGACCCCATTCGCCAAAGACGGCCAGGACCAGGAACGGGAGAAGGGAAGCGACACCGAGAAATTCAAAGATGAGGCCCATATCATACACGATCATGGCCAGGTTCCCGATGCGCTTCATAGGAGATATCAGGGTCTTTTTGGTTTTTGATAAAGTTATGGCTATCGTTTCCCTTAAGTTCCCGGTTTTTTGTCAAGGCCATACATCATGGTTTTCTCCTCATCATCCCGGCACCCGTTTCCCTTGAGTTTCTGCTTTTTTGAAGACCATACATCACGGTTTTCTCC
>JAAZNH010000261.1 GCA_012798365.1 Methanomicrobiales archaeon
AGAGCGTCTGGGATGTGTAGACGTTCGGGATCTTGATCCGGTGGGTCGGGTTGTAGAGCTGGGGATCCTCGGTTGAGTCCATGTTCACCCAGCGGACGGTCGCCCCCCGCTTCACCGTAATAGTTGATGGATTGAATCCCTCCCGGGTAATCGTCACGGTATTGTCACTCACTGAGGGCGTGGATGTCTGCGTGATCATGGGGGTGGGTGTATGGTAGGTAGGCGAGGGTGCCTTTGTTGTTGGAACAGGAGTTGCCACAGGGGCTTCAGGAGGCGGGGATTCGGTGCACCCGCACACCAGCAGGAGGAGTGCAGCAAGCAGGAGCAGGACGAGGATCTTCTTCATGGTAATAGCTCTTTAGGAGTTGAAAAAATAAAAAAGGTGCCGGGGATCTCCTGGATTGAGGCAGCAGGCCAGAGGGCCGGTGTTATCGTGTTTTCGGAATTTCCCCGGAGGGAATTACCAGAATATCCAGCCCCGCAAACTCGTCCATGAAGGCATCCAGGTGATAGTAATCCGCTGCCACAAGTGCGGTGAAGAGGTCGCGGGGGAGCACCCGGGCAAATTTCCATGATTCGCGTGGGGGAAGGGGCAGTGCGGATACCAGCCGGGGCCGCTCCATGGTACGGATCTTTTCCAGCACTTCCCCGATACGGCCGGAGGCGCCGGCTTTGCCGGCCCGGTGAACCCGGACAAGGAAATCATTGTACCGCACCAGCGCCCTGCCACCGAGCATTTTTGTCAGGATATGGGAGAGGACGCGGTTGAACCGGCTGCCACAGAACGACCAGATGAGCACTTCGGTTCCCCGGTTGCCTTTACGCTCAGCCACGACAAGCCCGGGCTTCTTCAGCTCGGGGGGAAGCCGGGAGGTAATAGTCGCCACCAGTTCCGTTTCCTCTGCCGAAAGGGGAAGGATACTTTTCCCCCGTGCGCAGATGGCACGTACCTGCCGGCACACGAGCGGGGAATACCCTTCTTCACCGCTGCCGGTCCAGAACGTGCGGGAAATCCCCTGACCGCCGGGGACAACAACCACGAGGTCATGGGCTTCATCGCTCTTCACCATGGTCCAGCTCCGGCCGCCCAGCGTCACTTCACCGCCGTCGCGGCTGGTTACGAACCGGGCATCCAGCTTCCCGACTACATCCCCTTCCGGTGTAACAGCACGGAACTCCCCCCCGCCGCTGATCACGGAATAGAGGTCCTTCCAGTTGGACCGGCCAAAGACCCGCTCGGCTTCTGTCCCGGGCATCAGCATCTCGCCATCCGTGGTAAGGTACCCCTCGCCAGCCAGGTGCCGCAGGATCTTTACAGGATCCCCCTCCCCGATGCCGGAGAACACAGGATAGGACAACAGCTCATGTGCCAGTTCCTTCCGGGATACCTGCTGCCGGCGCAGGAGGGTAAGAAAGACCTGCTGGATCAGGACATTGTAGGGTTTTTCTGGGGGGTGCAGGGCCTCAACACACCTCTGCATGGCACATTCGATGATGGCGGCACTGCAGAGGAACTCGCAGGGATTTTTGACAATCCAGACCACGTTTGCAGCCTTTCCCCGCCGCCCGCTCCGGCCCATGCGTTGGAGAAACGAGGAGACGGTAGCCGGAGGACCGACCTGCACCACCACATCCAGGTCCCCGATATCGATCCCGAGCTCCAGCGTGCTTGTGCAGATGATGCAGGCACCATCGCCGGACAGGAAGGACTCTTCGGCAGCTTTGCGCGTTGCCGGGGCAAGGGAAGAGTGGTGGATATGCAGGTTCGGGAGCCGGCCGGAGGCTCTCTGCATGATCGTCTCTGCCACGCTCCGGCTGTTGACAAAGACCAGCGCCTTTTTACCGGCAACGGTCCGGATGATGGCATCGATCCTGCCATCCTCTTCCGGCTCCACCAGGAACCGGAAGTGCTTCTCTTTGGGGGCTGCTGGGACTGCCACCAGCTCCGCACCCTGCCGCCCGTCAGAGAGCCACGCGAGGATCTCTTCAGGATTTCCCGTCGTGGCCGAGAGGCCAACCCGCTGGATCTTCCGTTTTGCCAGCCGGTCCATCCGCTCGAGGAGCACTTTGAGGTGCACGCCCCGCTCCGACTCGACAAACGCGTGGAGTTCATCGATGATGATGTACCGGACCTGCCGCAGGTCGCCTGCGAGGTCACGTTCCTGCAGGAGGACCTCAAGGGACTCCGGCGTGATCATCAGGAAATGCGGGGGCTCGCCTTTCCAGGAGCGGTCGCCTTTGGGGACATCCCCGTGCCATTTCATCACGGAAAGGGATGTCGGGATACAGAATGCCCTGAACCGTTCTTCCTGGTCATTGATCAGGGCCTTTAACGGGGAGAGATAGAGGCAGGCAACCCCGGGCCGGCCGTGTTTTAGGATGTCGTCCATTACCGGGATGAGTGCTGCCTCGGACTTGCCCCCGGCAGTGGGTGCAAGGATGAGGGCATCGTTTCCCGCTGCAACCGCGGCATATGCCCGTTCCTGCACTTCGCGCAGCTCGGTCCAGTCCAGGCGATCAGCAAGCACCTGCTGGAGGGACTCGTGCAGGGAGGAGAAAACAGAGGCCACGGATGTATCAGTGAAAGGTTACGTTCCAAGTGATATGGTCTTTGTGCGGGTCCCGGTTACCCGGATGCGCGTTTTGAGGAAAAAATCCTTTGTTATACTGTAGCATGCTACATATTAGCATTGTACAGGTATGTGCACCACAGTACACATAAAAACGCATAAATACTGTTCTTATCAGATTATGATCCGGTAAACAATGAGGTCGCAGCGGGTTCCCCAGATCGTTTCTTTCCCGAGCCCGCGCTTCGCATTCTTCTTTAGATAGGGGACCTGCCTTCCATTAGGTCCCCGTGTAATGTCGCGATGAAGAGTTTACCAGAGGTCTTCTTGTATGATCCTTGGAATTCCTGATCCCCAGATAGTGCTCGGTTATGTCCTTGCAGTCGGCTTCGCGCTGGCGTGTGTAGTGTACGGTTTGCTGAACTGGAACAAAGGAGGCAACGGCAATGGCAGTTGACCCGGCCACGATGACCGTGCTGGTGCTGGTATACCTGGCAGCAACGCTTATCATCGGCTATATCGGGTATAAGCAGACGAAAAACCATGAGGACTACCTGGTCGCCGGGCGGGACAGTCATCCGTTCATCATCGCTCTCTCATATGGCGCCACGTTCATCTCAACCTCTGCGATCATCGGGTTCGGCGGGCAGGCGGCAAACCTGGGAATGGGCCTCATCTGGCTGACGGTCCTGAACATCGGGGTCGGCATCCTCCTTGCCTTCGTCCTCTTTGGGAAGAAGACGCGGGAGATCGGCCACCGGCTTTCAGCAGTCACCTTCCCGGACCTGATGTGCAAGCTCTACAAATCCCCGATGCTGCAGTATATCTCCTGCTTCATCATCGTTATCTCGATGCCGCTCTATACTGCCGCAATCCTGATCGGCGGGGCACGCTTCATCGAGCCCACCCTTGGCATCTCCTACAACTGGGCGCTCATCATCTTCGCCCTCATAACAGCAGTCTACGTAGTGTTCGGCGGGCTCATTGCAGTCATGTACACTGATGCCTTCCAGGGAACGATCATGCTCATCGGCATGACCGTCCTCCTCGCCTTCACCCTGATGATCGTGGGCGGGTTCGAGGCAGGAACAACGGCCCTGACCAATATGGCCGGAATGGTCCCCAAGGCCCTTGCTGACCAGGGCATGACCGGCTGGACAGCCATGCCGGCGCTGGGATCACCCATCTGGTTCACGCTCGTGACGACGATCGTTCTTGGTGTCGGTATCGGGGTCCTGGCCCAGCCACAGCTCGTGGTGCGGTTCATGACCGCCAAGGATGACAAGGCCCTGAACCGGGCCGTCCTCGTCGGGGGACCGTTCATCCTGATGATGACTGGTGTGGCGTTCACGGTCGGAGCGCTCTCCAACGTATACTTCTACAATACCACGGGTAAGATGGCCGTTGAGGCAGCCGGGGGCAATGTCGATTCTGTTATTCCGCTCTTCATCAATGCCTGCATGCCGGATATCTTCGTCGTCATCTTCATGCTCACCCTCCTTGCGGCAGCCATGTCCACCCTCTCTGCTCTCTACCATGCGATGGGGACTGCCCTTGTCTGCGACCTCTGGGGCAGGGGCAGGGAATGCGCCCTCTCGATGCGGGCCCACCAGTACGGCATCGTCATCATGATGGTGGTCTCAACCATCCTCGCCTTCCTGATGCCCATCAGCATCATTGCCCGGGCAACCGCCATGTTCATGGGGCTGTGCGCCTGCGCTTTCCTCCCGGCGTTTGCTGTCGGCGTCTATGCAAAGAACCCGTCAACAAAAGCTGCCCTGTACAGCATGGTCAGCGGTGCCGTTGTCTGGTTCCTCTGGACTGCATTCATCCATGCAGCGGAAGCCAAACCCCTGGGGCTCTGCCAGGCCATCTTCGGGAAGGTCACCCTTCTTGGTGCACCCTGGACCGCCGTTGACCCGCTCGTCATCGCGCTCCCCGTTTCGATGATTGTCATGATCATCCTGCAGCTGCAGTACGGCAAAGACCAGCCGGCTGTAACTCCAGCATAATTCTCTCCTCTTTTTGTGCTGTTACCCCAAATCCTGTCCGGAAAACCTTTTCTTCACCGGCGCACAAAAAAATAACCATGGAACTGGCACAGGAGAAGTGCACCACCTATAAAGCAGGATCCCCGCCGCTGACGCGGAAAGATACGATGGAGCTGCTCGGTCACGTGCCGGGATGGTCACTTACAAACGGTCACATCACAAAAACCTTTGAAAAGGGCGATGCGCCATCGTGCATCGAGTTCATCAACGAAATTGCTGCCCTTGCAACTGATGAGGGGCATTTCCCCGACCTCTGTATGAAAGAGTCAAAGTACGTTGAGGTTTCCCTTTATACGTACCCTGCCGGCGGCCTCACGAAGAACGATTTCATCCTTGCTGCAAAGCTCAACGCGATGGGAAAACCGCAGCTGTAATACTCTTTTTTGGATCCCGGGTTTTTTTAACCAGGATCCGTTTGCAGCCATCCATTTTTCAATCACGGTCTGCTCACAATTTTTCAATCAAGGTTTAATTGAAATTTGAAAAGCAAGGTTCGATTGATCCGGATCAATTTTTCATTCACGATCAGGATCGCGGTTGAATTTTTGTAATCAAAGTCTGGTTAAAAATTTTACAGCAGGGTCTGCTTCAAAAATTTCAACCAGGGTCTGGTTATGAAAAGTTAAACGGATCTGTATAAGACAGACCCGACACGCTCCGGCGTGGAGAAGCGGCCGGAAGAGGATTTTCCAATCAAAGTCTGCCTAAAAAATTTCAATCAAGGTCTGCTCACAATTTTTCAATCAAAGTTTGATTGAAATTTGAAAAGCAAGGTTCGATTGATCCGGATTCATTTTTCATTCGCGATCAGGATCGCGGCGGTATTTTTACAATCAAAGGCTGGCTGATTTTTTCTTAGGATTTACCGGATATTACTCATAAAACCCAGATCTATACCAGCAAAAAAGGATGCTCCATATTCCCGCCGTGTCAGCCGTCGCCCTTCACGAGCGTTGCGATAACCTTGTTCTCTGCCTTGCGCAGGTACTCGATGGCCGTGGACTTGGAGTACCCGAGTTGCTCTGCAAGTTCCGTGGCGCTGATCTTCCGCGGGTACTCATAATATCCCGAGCCGAGTGCCGTTGCAAGGACCAAACGCTCCTTTTCGGTCAGCTGCGGCAGGAGACGATACCCGCGATAATCCTCCTGCTCGTATGCTACGGAAGTGACGGTACCAAGGAGTTTTGCGAACTGCACCACCTTCTCAAGAGCGGGCTCAGGCCCGGTGCAACTGAACGTGACCGTCTCCCGCGTGAAGACGAGTGGCCGTTCCCAGATGATCTCCATGTCCATCCAGCCAAGCAGGTGCATGAACTGCTGCGGCATCGATACCTTCACCAGGCAGATGTGTTCCGGACCATGGGATTCAAACGTATCAAGAATGCGGAAATGGGGCGGGAACCGGGCCGGCTCCAGGGTGCATCCCGGGGAGAGTACAATCCTCGCTACACCCAGGGTATATCCCTTTGCGGCATTCTCTTTGAGAATCTCCAGGACCTCGATCTTCTCGTAGAACCCTGCCGTTGTGGTGATGAAATGGACAAAAGCCCTGCCAAGGGTGAGAGAGATAGTCAGCTTTCTCATGGGGATAGGGGAATATATGCCGCGGGGCATGATGAGGTTTCGGACATGTACGGAACAATGCTGGTAACCCGGCACGAATAATGTCATGAGGAGGACACCTGTGATGCAGTTTGAATTCCCGGTCGGGTACCATGCGTTCCATAACGTGAAGATCATCAACTACCAGCTCAACCGCTGGCACTCGCTTGGGTATGTCCCGCTTGAAACGATGCAGTCTGCGGGGAGGCAGATCCGTACTTTTGATGACTGGACAAAAGTCATGGTGTCGCTGGCGGAACAGGCTTCATCAGAGAGCCGGTGGATGGATGCTGCATTCCTGTACCGTGCCGCGGAGTTTTTTGTCCTTCCTTCTGATCCCGTCAAGGAAACACTATACAACCGGTTCCGCGATATGTTCTACAATCACGCTATCGCTGGAGAGCCCGTGGAACGGCATGAAGTCCCCTTCGAAGGAGTGTACCTCCCTGCCCTCCGAATCATGGCAGAGTCGCAGCCGGCCCGCGGCACTATCGTCATCCATGGGGGGTTTGACTCGTTCATTGAGGAGTGGTACGCCTGCGCCACGTTCTTTGCCGGGCACGGTTACGATGTAGTTATGTTCGAGGGTCCCGGGCAGGGTGCCGCACTGAAAAAGGCCGGCCTGACGCTCACGCATGAGTGGGAGAGGCCGGTTGCCGCAGTCCTTGACCACTTCTACCTTGACGATGTCACACTGCTGGGGATCTCAATGGGTGGCTGGCTCTGTTTCCGGGCCGCGGCTTTCGAACCACGGGTAAAACGGGTTATTGCGTCCAGCATCGCGTTCGACTACATGCAGATACCCCCGCTCCCGGTCCGGATTCTGGTCAGCATCCTGCTCCGGTCCCGGGGCCTTATGAATTCCCTGGCCCGTTTGAAGATGTGGGCAAGTTACCAGGAGCGGTGGGGAATCAACAACCTGATGTATATCACTCAGACCACCACTCCCATGGATGCGACCGATGTTCTGCTCAGCTTCAATGAGAAAAACCAGCACCCGGAACTCGTAATGCAGGATGTCCTGATCCTGACCGGGGCAGATGACCACTTCATCCCACTCAAAATGCACTTCAAGCAGGTCGATGCCCTCATGAATGCACGCTCGGTCTCCGGCCGGGTATTCACGCGGGACTCGCAGGCAGAGAACCATTGCCAGGTTGGCAACATCGGGCTTGCACTTGGGGTAATGCTCACATGGATTGAAGAGATGCCCGGGGTGGGCTGAGAAGCCGGGAAAATTTCCGGTATCCCGATACAAAAAGGGTTTTTACTCTCCCTCCTAAGTTATTCCCAATGGAGAGTCTTTTTACCCTGCCGGAATTCCAGATGAGCCTCCTGCTCTTTGTTGCCCTCGGGGGTTACCTCATTGCATCGCGGATCAACCAGTCCGCCGTCATCGGCCTCATCCTCGTCGGTCTCCTGGTAGGACCGAGTGTGCTGGGCTGGATCACCTACACGGAATTCGTCCGCAGCCTTGCCCATCTTGGGGCGGTCATCCTCCTGTTCGTGATCGGGTTTGAGTTCAATATGGAAGACATCATCAAACCGCGGAATTTTACCATCGCGTTTGTCGGGGTTATCATCCCCTGGATTGGCGGGTGGGGGCTTGCAGTCCTCTTTGGATTTGATACGGCAAGTGCAATCTTTGTCGGGACGGCATGTACGGCAACAAGTATTGCGATCACGGCCAATGTCCTCAAAGAACTGGGAAAACTTCAGAGCGAAGCAGCAAAAGCGATCATCGGGGCTGCAGTCATTGACGATGTGCTCGCCCTCCTCGTGCTTGCAATCAGTACAGACGTTGTTGGCGGATCATTCTCATATCTCGGGATTGCAATTGTGACCGTCAAGGCCATCGCGTTCATTGTGATCGCTGCAGCGTTCGGGTTACTGGTAATCAGTAAATATCTCATCACGCTGGATAAGACCCCCTTTGTCCGGAAATATCCGGAGTTCATCTTCATTTTTGCCATGATGCTTGCCTTCCTGTACGCCATGATCGCCGAAGCTGTCGGGCTCTCGGCGATTGTCGGTGCGTTCATTGCCGGCGTATCATTCAAGGATGTCACGCTTCACCAGAGCCACAGTCTCAAGGAAGGCGCAGAGTACCTCCAGATCATTTTCGCATCGATCTTCTTTGTCTCGCTTGGGATCATCGCCGACCTTCACCAGGTCACATCGGAGATCCTGCTGTTCCTGGCTGCCCTGACCATTGTTGCGATCCTGACCAAAGTGATCGGATGCGGGATCCCGGCAAAGATTGGCGGCCTCTGTACAAAGGATTCGCTCATCGTCGGTTTCGGTATGGCCCCCCGTGGCGAAGTGGCAATGATCGTTGCCCTCATCGGGCTTGAAGCCGGCATCATCGGGCAGGGGATCTATGTTGCTCTCGTGCTCATGAGCCTGCTGACAACGATAATCACCCCCATCGTGTACCGGAACTGGTTCTATAAAGGGGAAGAGTGCCAGTATGATGCCAGTGGCATGTCCATTGAAAACGGGCAATAAATCCTTTTTTGGTAAACTATATCAGAATCTCTTGCCCAAAACCTCATTGTTGTAAGAACTGAGGGAAACCTGCCATATGGTCTCGTGGGAACTCATCTTCGCTATCATACCGGGCATCATCCTCTTCCTGTACGGTATCGAGCAGTTCTCCCGCGAGGTCCAGCTTGCAGCGGGCGAGTACCTGCGGAACCTGATCCAGGGGATGACCAAAACCCCGATCAGGGGCACTGCAGCCGGGGCCCTTGTCACGGCAATTGTCCAGTCCAGCACGGCAACCACCGTGATCACTGTCGGCCTGGTAAACGCAGGTATCCTCTCCTTTGCCGCATCGCTTGGGATCATCTTTGGCGCAAACCTCGGCACAACGCTCACCTCCCAGCTCGTGGCGCTGAACCTGACCGCCTTTGCCCCGATCTTCATCCTCATCGGGTTTGTCATCGGGATTGTCCCGGGCAGGTATCGTATCTTTGGCCGCCCGGTCTTCTACTTCGGCCTGGTCTTCTTCTCCCTCTCCCTCATCTCCTCCGTCATGGCCCCCTACCGGACCGACCCGCAGCTGATAGCGCTCGTTGCCCTGATGGACACGGTCTTTTTACAGATCGCGTTCGGCTTTCTCATCACCAACATCTTCCAGTCAAGTTCCGTCACAACAGGTCTTGTGGTGGTGATGTCCCAGAACGGCCTGATAACCCCGGAGGTCGCAATCCCGATCCTCCTCGGCGCAAATCTAGGCACACCAACGACCTCCCTGCTGGTTGCCGCCCGGATGAACACGTCGGCAAAGCGTGCGGCAGTTGCCCACTTTCTCTTCAACTTCCTGGGCGTGCTGATGTTCCTTCCGGTCCTGGGGCTCTTTACGAACCTGATCCTCTCCCTCGGGGGCGATGCCGGCCAGCAGGTGGCAAACGCCCACCTCATCTTCAACCTGGTCTGCTGCATTGTGTTCCTCATCCTGCTGGGGCCGTTCTCGACTTTGGTCATGCGAATTGTCCCCGGAAGGGAGGATGACGTTGTCTTTGTCCCGCGGCACCTGGAACTCCCGGCAAAAGCCGCCACACCCGTTGTCATCACGCAGATCGAACGGGAGATTGCCCACGTTCTCGCCATTCCCGGAGAGCTGCTCGCGGAACTGGAATCCATTGTCACAGACCCGAAGAAATACTCCCCGCAGGTCCGCCAGCTCCGGGATTATGCCACGTATCTTGATGGGCAGATCAGCGAAGTTGCCCTGGAGGTCTCCGGCAGGGATCTCACCCCGGCCGAATCGGAGCGGCTTGCAGGCCTTGTCCGGATCTCCAAGCTCGGGCAGGTGCTCGCTGACCAGACCGGCGAACTGGTGGAGATCGTCCACCAGGTGCAGGAAAAAGGCATTGTCCTTTCCGAGGAGTCAAGGAACGCCGTCCAGCTCACGCTCATTCCCTGCACCATGAACTTACGTACGCTTGCAGACAATTTCCCAACCATCAGTGACCCGGTCAACGGGGAGATGCGGGCACAGGACGATATCCTGCGGGATACCATCACCCGCCAGTACCGGGAGTACCTCGACCGGTTCGCGTCCCACAGGACGCCCTCGGGGAGCGAGTTCTCCCGCGTTTTGTTCCAGATCGAGGGGATGGCGGGAACGATCCGGGAGATCCGGAAATCCGCCCGGCTGTTCAGGAGCACCTGAACCATGCCGGAAGAGAGCGGGATAGAGCGATGGTCATCTCATGCGGGGTTTATCCTGGCTGCCATCGGTGCTGCCGTCGGGATTGGCAATATCTGGCGCTTTCCGACGCTGCTTGGCCAGAACGGAGGCGGCGCATTCCTTATCCCCTACTTCGTCGCCGTCTTTGTCTTTGCCCTGCCGCTTATGGTCCTCGAGATCTCTGCGGGAAGGCAGTTTCGCGGCACGGTCCTGAGTGCATTTGGAGCGGTCCGCCCCCGGTTCCGCATTCTCGGATGGCTCATCTGCATCATCTCGTTTATTATCACGAGCTATTACCTGGTTATTACCGGCTGGACCCTTGCGTTCCTCTCCTTTTCCGTTACCGGCAGCAACATCTCCTTTGCCATGTTCACGTCAACCCTCGAGCCGCTTGTCTTTACCGCGGTCGCAGCGCTCGTGACTGCACTTGTGGTTGCAGCAGGAGTTCGCAAAGGAATTGAGCGGATGGCAACGCTCCTCATCCCGGCCTGTATTGTCATCCTCATCATCATGGTCCTCTCAAGTATCACCCTGCCGGGCTTTGCAGAGGGGATGCAGTTCCTCTTTACACCGGACTTTTCGGTCCTGACCCGTCCGGACATCTGGCTTGCAGCGTTCGGGCAGGCACTCTTCTCACTCTCGGTCGGGGAAGGCATCATGCTGACGTACGGTGCTTACATGGCACAGGAGCAGGATATCAGGAAATCTGCCATCATCATCGCCATCGCAGATACCTCCGTTGCGCTTCTTGCCGGGATCGTCATCTTCCCGGTCGTCTTTTCCTGCGGACTTTCCCCTGCAGCAGGAGCTGAACTTGCATTCACCACGCTTCCCGTGGCATTTGCTACAATGCCCTTTGGCCGGTTTTTTGCCACGGCATTCTTTGCCCTGCTCTTCTTTGCTGCCATCACAACCACCGTTGCACTTCTTGAAGTGTATGTTGCCGCCGTCCGAGAAACAATGGTATGGACAAGAAGGAGAGCAACGCTTCTTCTTTCCATGACCCTCTTTGCTGCTGCCATGCTTCCTGCACTGAGTTATTCAGCGCTGAATCTCACTATCGACGGGCTGCCATTTCTCGACTTCCTGGACAGGACCGCGGGCACGGTCGGACTTCACATCACCGCCATCATCGTTGCAGTAGTCTTCACCACATGCGCAGGACCTGGCGGATTCTTTTTTGAAAATGGCGGACCGACACGGGTCAACCGCTGCATCTTCTTCCTGTGTAAATACCTGATCCCGGCCGTACTGATCGTTACTGTTGTCGCAGACCTCTTCTTCTGACACTCTCCCTTATCTTTATCCGTGCCTTAGGAACCATCCCCGGGATGCAACCCTGCCAACAATGTTTTAAACCCCGGGATACAGGGTAACATGATCCACTGTGCATCTCCACGGACCATCCCATTCATTACACCATGAGGAGATCCGGCAAAACCTTGCAACCGGACCGGAGGGTCTTTCTCAGGCCGAGGCAAAAGCCCGGCTTGCGCAGTTCGGGATGAACACCCTGGGGGAGGAGAAGACCGACTGGTTCGTCATATTCCTGCGCCAGTTCAACAGCATTTTAGTCTATATTCTGATCATCGCCGCAATCATCTCTGTCATTGTTGCAGACGTCAAGGATTTTGTCATAATTGTGTGTATCATCGGCGTCAACAGTACTATCGGTTTCTGGCAGGAAGTGAAGGCTGAGGCCTCGCTTGAGGCGCTGAAAAAGCTGACCCGGAGTAAAGTGACGGTGCTGCGCGACGGCATTGAACAAACCGTCCTTTCCGAAGATCTGGTCCCCGGGGACTGTGTCGTTCTCCGGGAAGGCGATCTTGTCACTGCGGATATCCGCCTCTTCGAATCCGCAGCCCTGACGGTAGACGAGTCATCCCTGACCGGGGAGTCGCTGCCGGTTGTGAAAGATCACCAGGCAGACGTTCCCGCAGATGCACCCCCGTATGATCTCAGGAATAGTCTCCTTTCAGGAACATCCATCGTGAGAGGGGCCGGGAGGGGGTACGTTGTTGCAACCGGCAGGACAACCTATTTTGCCGGCATAGCGGCTCTTGCACAGGAACGGTCGCCGGACAGCCCTTTTACGAAAGCGATCGCCCACTTCTCGAAACGGTATATCCTGCTCCTTGCAGGCATCTTCACCCTTGTCGGCGCCATCGCTTTTTCCCAGGGAAGGCCGACAGGAGAGATAGCCTACCTCCTGGTCGCCCAGATAGTCTCAGCTGTACCGGAAGGCCTGCCGATTGTTGTCACGATCATCATGGTTGTCGGGGCGATGGCGCTGTCGCAGAAGAAGACGCTCGTGCGGCACCTGCCGGCAGTCGAGACCCTGGGCAGCGCAACGGTCATTGCATCGGATAAGACCGGGACAATTACCGAAGGAGTCCTCACAGTAAGAGATGTTTATGCCATTGATCACGATGCCCTTCTCATGGCGGCAGCTCTATGCAATAATGCTGCGGGATCCACGGGAGATCCCATTGACATCGCCCTCGCACGCTGGGTTGAACGGTATGATGATATCCGCAGGGAGAATCCCCGCCACTGGGAATACCCCTTTGACACAGTACGAAGGTTCATGGCAACTGCCAACTCCGTTGGCGGAGAGGAGAGGTTTTACATCAAGGGAGCGTACGAGGATCTCAAAAACCATGCGGAAAACCCGGATGCACTGCCGGAGCTGGAACGCAGAATCGATGAGATGGCCGGCAGGGGGCTCCGAGTCCTAGCCTTCGGAGAGGGAAAGTGGGTCTCCATGGACCCGGATGCCTGGAAATTCTCCCTTGCCGGTATCGTGGGATTTATCGACCCGCCAAAGGAGAGTGCCGCCGATGCAGTGATGGTTGCCAAGAGAGCCGGCATCCGGGTCATGATGATAACAGGAGATCACCCGCTGACTGCCCGCGAGGTTGCCCGATCGGTCCACATCTGGAAAGAAGGGGACGGGCTCCTTACCGGCGGGGAGATCGAGAGTATCGACGATGAAAGCCTTGCCATAGCCCTGAAACATACGACCGTCCTTGCCCGGATCCTCCCGGAGCATAAATACCGGATCGTCAAAGTACTGCAGGAGCATGGCGAGATCGTCACGGTAACGGGAGACGGGGTGAACGATGTGCCGGCCCTCCGAGCTGCAGATCTTGGGATCGCCATGGGTTCAGGCGCTGAGGCTGCAAAGAGCGCGGCAAAGATGGTTATCGTGGACAGCAACCTCTCTGTCATCGTAGACGCCATCCGGAACGCGAGGGTGATTGTTGAGAATATCCGCAAAGTCATCTATTACCTGATCTCGACTTCGATCTCGGAAATGGTGCTTATCAGTTCGACGGTTGTTATGGGCCTGCCGCTCCCGCTCCTCCCCATCCAGATCCTCTGGATCAACCTGGTCACCGACGGGGTTCAGGACAAGACCTTCCCCTTCATCAGGGAGGAGGGCAATGTCATGAACCGTCCGCCGAAGAACCCGGCAAGGCAGTTTTTTGACAGGACCCAGATCCTGCGGATTCTTACATTCGGCCTTCTCATGGGAGCAGTCGGACTCGTTCTCTTCATTCACCTGATTGCGGCTTACCCGTATGAAGCTGCGGTATCTATCATGTTTACGTCCTTTGTCTGTTTCCAGTGGTTTAACGGAATCCAGGCGCAGAAAGAGCACGAACCGTTCTTTGTCAACATCCGCCGGAGTTTTTCTATCAATCCGCTGATCTTTGCAGGCGTTGGTGCCGGTCTCTTCCTCCAGCTTGCCGTGCTGTACCTTGTACCGGGCTGGTTTGGCGCTGTGCCGCTCACACCGGACCAGTGGGTTTATCCTCTTGGTTTATCGGCTGTCGCATTCATGATTGTTGAGACATTTAAATGGTACGAGTTGTGCCGGTACGGGTGCAGAACCGAAAAAGGATGATTTTCCTCCAAGACTGCCGCAATCCCGAAACACCGCAGCAACAGAAGAACGGGGTGAAGGAGCCGGGATACCAGAGCCGGCCGGCAAGATTAAAAAAACCCAAAGGGACACAATACTCACAGGTTCACACATCGGGCATAGGCTTTCATGATATCGGTCCTGGTGAGGAAGCCCTGCAGGAGGTCCGGGGAGTTCTTGGTTACAACCGGGAGGTGATTGAAATTCCCGCTGACCATGAGCTGGAGAGCATCTTCGAGGGTATCTTCCGGGTGAATAACTACCGGGTTGCGCGTCATGACCTCCCGCACGGAGGGGAGAATCCCCTCCACCGTAAGGAGGGAACGTGCGTCACGGCTTGTAACTATTCCGACAAGGTGCCCCTGGTCAATAACGGGAAAGCCGGTATGCCCCGTCGTTTCTACCAGTTCCGCAACTTTCATGGACTCGTCCACAGGAAACAGAGAGATGACCGATCCAGAGGGGGTCATGACGTCGCTGACATGGATCTTTGAGAGGATCTTCTGATCAAATTCACCACGATGAGCGTTGGACTGGGCTTTGGTAGGCACCTGTGCGCGGAAAATTGTTTTTTCTCCTGTCAGGAGGGTAGAGACAGCAACCGCCGCCATGGCCGGTACCAGGATGGTAATAGATCCCACCATCTCGACGACCATGATAAGTACAGCGACAGGGGCATTGGCAACGCAGCCAAAGAGGGAGATCATGCCTACGACTACGAAAACCGGTACGCTTTCGATCGGGACATATGCCGGGGCAAGGATGTGCAGGATCATCCCCAGAGCCCCGCCGGTTGCAGCCCCGATCGTAAGGCCGGGGGCAAATACGCCCCCGCTTCCCCCGGAACCAAGTGTCAGGGATGTAGCCAGGATCTTGAGAAATGGCAGGAGGATGAGAACAATGAGCGGGACCATGCTATAGAGCATAAGCTGGTCAAATCCGTAACTTGACCCGAGGCTCGCAAGCCCGAGCATCTCGCCCTCCGGGGAGATAAACGCAAGGATAATCACCAGGATCCCAAGCATGATCGCCCCGGAGACCGGTTTCAGGTACAACGGGAGATTAAAGCGCCGGAAAACGGCAGCGAACCAGTCACGGCTCCGGTAGAACACAGAGATGTACAGGAGACCGAATCCGGCACACAGGATCCCAAGCAGGAGAAAAAGGGGGATCTGCCAGACATTCCAGACGATCTGCCCCAGCGCAAAGATCGGAGAATATCCCTCAAAGAAACCGAAGATAGCGTACCCGATCACGGATGCAAGGAATGCGGGGACAATTGCATCGGATTCGAAGTCCCGGGTATAGAGTACTTCCGCGGCAAGAACCGCCCCTCCAAACGGCGCCTTGAATATCGTGCCAATCCCAGCCCCAATACCGGTGGTCATGGCAATCCTCCGTTCGCGCGGAGAGAGGCCAAGCATGTCCGCAACCATGGAGCCGAACCCGGCCGAGATCTGGGCGGACGGCCCCTCCCGTCCCGCGCTCCCTCCCGTCGAGATCGTCAGAATCGCCGTGACAGCTTTGAGGACAGGGACTCTGCTGCGGATTTTTCCATCCCCGTGGAACGCCCGGATCGCCGCATCGGTACCATGACCTTCCGCTTCAGGAGCGAAACGGGTAACAAGGATTCCGGTCATCAGGCTGCCAAAGATGAGAATGGGGAGCAGAAGGATGAGAGAATGGGGTTCCTGCCAGGTACTAATCTCGGCTATGGTCTGCCCTTCCTGCGGGTACGCGAACTGCAGGAGATATCCCATGAAAAACGCTGTACCCCATTTGAGGCCTTCAAAGAAAAGGAGCGCCCCGAATCCCGCAATAATCCCCACAACCATGGCAATCACCAGTACCCGGTTTGTCGGTGCGAGATTGCGGGGAAGTGAGATTTTCATACGAAACCAACAACTGTTCTACGTTTTTTTCAGGTTTAATTAACGCTTTTTATTTTATCTTCGATCCCGGTTACCCAAAGTATTCCCTTGAGGATGAATCCCTTCCGGCAGCGGATCCGTGAACCAGTGACTATTTGTATGACCGCCTAAAAGAGTACTTTTCATGACCCTTGAGCGAAAAATCGCCGGCGCGTTTGCGCTGGATGACGAAACCTGGCGCCGGCATGCAAACCCGTGGAGCGTTCTTCTTCGCAATACGGTCCTTCCCCTCCTGGTCCTTGCATTCTGGAGCCGGCTCTGGCTGTGCTGGTATGCCCTTGCCCC
>JAAZNH010000262.1 GCA_012798365.1 Methanomicrobiales archaeon
AATACAGGACCATTCTTTTTTTTTAATTTTTCCGTCCGCACGTGGCGGCAGATTGTCCCGGCAATTCCGTTTTCTGCCCTTCAAGATTTGTCCCGGGCTGAGGGAACCCCGGCTGGTGATGTATGCCCCTGACTATATCTTGATGACCTTTTCCGGCCAATAATTAGCAGACTATGGAAGGGGCAGTCAGGCTCTTTGCCGGTGAATTCGAGAAGGCACTGCATACCGTACCGGATGGTAATGACCGGAATGCAGCCTGGGTGGTTACACCCTCCGGCGCGTACTGCCGCCAGGTATTTCTTGTCGGTGCCCTGACCGAGGTGCACCAGAGCGGCGATATGATGTATGGCCGGCTCGCGGATCCGACCGGCGGGTTCGATCTCTCCTGCGGGGGAAGTTCCCAGCCGGTTGCAGAGGCCCTCCGGAAGATCCCGCTGCCGTCGTTCATCTCCGTCACCGGCCAGGCACGGCTATATACGAAAGGCGACACGGTCGTGCGCTCGGTCCGCCCGGACCGGGTCCGCGTTGTTGATCGTGCGGTGCGGGACCGGTGGATTCTCCGGACTGCGAGGGATACCCTCTCCCGGCTTGAATCTGCCCGGCTTGCCCTCGGGGGGGCAGCACCGGATGAACGGCTGCAGGGTGCGCTGGCACGGTATGGGGTGACACCGGCCCTCCTGGATGAACTCGCCGCGATTGCAGAACAGGCTGTGCTGAGTGTCAAACCTGCAGACAGCACCCCGGCCCCTGAAGTGGATGTGCGGGGCTTGATCATTGCCCTGCTTACGGCAGACCGGAACCCGCGGGGAGTGGAAGTGCAGGCCATCATCGATACCCTCGCGGCACAGGGGGTATTCCAGGACGCGGTCCTTGCCGCCATCGAAGCGCTGATTGTTGAAGACGAATGCTACCAGCCCCAGAAAGGGTCCATCCGCCTGTTATGAAGATCGAGTTTTTCCCTGGCGGGCCGGCAATTGTCATCGAGAACGAGGAGAGGATCCTTGTCATAGCTGACCTGCATTTCGGGATCGAAGCCGACCTTGCATCGCATGGCCTGCACTTCCGGAGCCGGAGCGAGGCCCGGCTTGAACGCGTCCTCCGCATCATTGAGGAGTCCGGCCCGGACCGGCTCGTGCTCCTTGGGGACGTAAAGCACAGCATCCCGGCGCTCACGTGGCAGGAGTACCATGAGATGCCAAAGATTCTGGGAGCGCTCAGGAAGAAAGTCCCGCTTGCGGTCTTCCCCGGCAACCATGATATCGGTATCAGCAGGTTCCTGCAACCCGGGGAGGTCTGTCCTGCGGATGGCGATGTTATCGATGGCACCGGCTATCTCCATGGCCATATGTACCCGGCACCGGAACTCGCCGGCCGGCTGCTCGTCATCGGCCACCACCACCCGCTGGTCTCGCTCCGGGACGAGGTTGGTTGTGTCCTGCAGGCACCGGCCCTTATCCGTGCCGGTGCCGATGCGAAAAAACTCGGGTTTCCCGCACCCCTGACAGGTGCCGGCCCGGTGCCGGTCCTTTTCATGCCGGCATTCAACGAGATTGCCGGGTATGATGTGGCAAAGATCGTCAATGACCCGTTCTCCCCGATCTCACGGTGCATGGACAAGGAGACTGCCGAGATCCTGCTGGCGGACGGGACGCTTCTTGGCCCCCTGCGTGCGGTGGTGAGCGATGAAAGCGGTTGAGGTCCTCGATCCACGGGTACAGGACTGCATCCGCAAACGGGGTTTTACTTCCCTTTCCGATGCGCAGAAGCAGGCTATCCCGCTCATCCATGACAAAAAGAACATCATCCTGATTGCCCCGACCGGGACCGGCAAGACCGAGAGTGCGATGTTCCCGGTCTTTGACGGGCTCCTCCGGCTCCCCCATGGCGGCGGGTTCAAGGCGATTTATATCACGCCGCTGCGGTCCCTGAACCGCGACATCCTTGCGCGGATGCAGTGGTGGTGCGCCGAGCTGGGGCTCCGGGTCGGGGTCCGGCACGGCGATACGCCCATGGCCGAACGGCGTAAACAGGCCCTTTCGCCGCCGGACCTTCTTATCACGACGCCGGAGACCCTGCAGGCCCTGTTCATGGGTAAAGTCCTGCGCCGGCACCTGAAAGATGTGAAGTACGTGATCGTGGACGAGATCCACGAGCTTGCCGGCAGCAAGCGGGGCGCCCAGCTGGCTGTCGGCCTTGAACGCCTCCATGTCTATGCCGGTGATTTCCAGCGGATCGGCCTGTCGGCAACGGTCGGCAACCCGGAGGATATCGCGACCTACTTCTGCGGAGCACGGCCCTGCACCATTGTCCAGGTCCCCGTGGCAAAGCACCTCCATATTGACGTGAAGTACGTTGGCGATGATTTCAAACACCAGGCTGAAGTACTGAAAAAGACCCTGGACCGGGAAGGTTCCACGCTTGTCTTTGTCAACACGCGGGTGACGGCCGAAGCGCTGGGCCATGCCCTCTTCAGCCACGGGGACGTGGAGGTGCACCACGGCTCGCTCTCAAAAGAGGTCCGGATCGATGCCGAGGAGCGGTTCAAGAAAGGCGAGATCCGGACCCTCATCTGCACCTCGTCCATGGAACTGGGCATCGATATCGGCCGGGTGGATCACGTCATCCAGTTCGGGTCCCCCCGCGAAGTGGCCCGGCTGGTGCAGCGGGTTGGCCGGGCAGGCCACCAGCTCAACACGGTGTCGCGGGGCACCATCTTTGCCACCAGTTTTGATGACCTGCTCGAATCGCTTGTGATCGCACAGCGGGCAAAAGCCAATGCCATCGAGCGGGTGGTGCCGCAGACCAATGCGGCGGATGTCCTTGCAAACCAGGTCGCCGCCATTGCGGTCGAGTATGGGGAGATCGAGACTGCACAGGTCAAAGAGATTCTCTCCCGCACGTCCCTGTATGCCGAGGCAGGACCGCTGGTGGATTCCGTCTGCCGGCAGATGGAGGAGCACCACCTTATTCGTCTTGACGGCTCACGGATCATCACCACGGGCCGGGCGCGGCGCTACCTTGCATCGAACCTGTCTATGATTCATGACGAGAAGAAGGTCCCCATCTTCGACATGGTGACCCGGCGTACGGTCGGTACCCTCGACGAGTCCTTTGTCGTGGGCTGGGTGCACACCGGCGCCGTCTTCATCACCAAAGGCCAGCTCTGGCGGGTGCTTGAGATCGCGGACGGGAAACTGACCGTTGAACCGGCCAAGAAAGCGCAGGGCGAGCTGCCGTCATGGGAAGGTGAGCAGATCCCGGTCCCCTTCTCGGTTGCCCGGGAAGCCGGCAGGCTCCGGCGTACGCGTGCGGTGGATGATTACACGCATGACAAGGACGGGATAGCGTTTGCCGGCGGTTTTCTTTGTGAGATGGACAAGAACCGGTCACTCATCCCCACGGATGAGCTGATCACGCTGGAGAACACCGAGGACGGGGTGGTATGCAATGTCTGTGCCGGCCACAAGGCCAACGAGGCGCTCGGCCGGGTCATCTCCATCCTGATCTCCGCCCGTTATGGCACGGTTGTCGGCCTTGA